>JAVRPX010000673.1:0-3724 GCA_032161985.1 Mycobacterium sp. | reverse complement strand
GGTCGCGGCGCGGATCGTGGCCACCCACGGTCATTCGATCACCGTCGAGGATTGCGCCATCTCGACCTGGGCGCGGTTGTGGGGCAAACGCATCGCCCTATTCAGCCCCGGCATGCTCGTCACCGCGCTGGCCGCCGAATGCGCCGCCGCCGGCGGCACGCTGCGTAAAGCCGGTACTCGATCCACTGCCATGAGCCAGCACTGCCTATGCGGCACACGCGTGCCAAAGACCCTCGCCCAACGCAGTCATGAGTGCCCGGCATGCGGACTGCGGGCCAATCGCGACACAGTCTCGGCGATGCTGGCGTGCTGTGTGGAGCTCGCCGATTCCGATGACCCCCGTACCGCGTGGGTCGACTTCAAACTTGCCCACGCCGTAAAGGCGGGGTTTGCCTCCCAGCAAGAGAGGGAGGGCTCAGTAAACCGGGACCAGCCACCAGCATCACACGCTGCTGGATCGGCCAGGACCGGCAGCCACCCAGTGGCCTCTGCTGAGCAAGCAGCACTCGGCCCACCCCCGAACAGACCAAGCCTCGGCCTGGACGTCGCGGGACCAGCCGAAAACAACAGCACCACAAGCTGTTCGGCGCTGCACGACCCAATACAGGTCAACTCTTAGTGTGGGCGAAATCGCTGGCTGCGGGATTGGCCGCGGCGGGACTCCTTGCCGCGTGCTCGCCGAACACGCCGACTCCCGAACAATCGTCGACCTCGGTTGCTCCGACCGGTCATGGCGGCTTCGCGCATTGCTTGAGCGAGCACGGCGTGCCGACCGCGCCGGGTCCGGCCGCCGGACCGCCGCCGGGGGTCGACCAGGACACCTGGCACAAGGCGATGGAGGCATGCTCGTCACTGGCGCCGGGCCCGGGGCCGGGGCCGGCCAGCTAAGTCAGCACGGGCGCCTTGCCGACGTCGGTGAGCCACTGTTGCTCCAACCTGCCAAGCGTGCCGTCATTGCGAAGCGTGTCTACAGCCCACGATATGCAACGCGTCAGCGCACTGCCCTTGTCGAGCACGATGCCGAGCTGCTCGACATCGCCTGCCGCACTAGGTAATTGGCCCACCATCAACCCGTTGCGCAGCTCATTGGCGACCGAGAAAGCGGTTGGCAGGTCGGCCACCAGCGCATCGATCTCGCCGTTGCTCAATGCCATCTTGGCGTCACCGTTGGTGTCGTAGACCTCGACCGGGAACTCGCCGTCCACCGACGTCGCCGCGGTGTAACTGGTGGTGCCCACCTGGACACCAAGCCGCAGCGTTCTGAGTTGGTGGACCGTCTTGACGCTGGCCGCTGGCGACGACTTGACCGTGACGACGGCCTGCGTCACGTCGAAATACGGCGACGAGAAATCCACCGCGGCCTTGCGCTGCTCGGTGATCGAGAACTCAGACAGGTTGGCGTCGAACGTCTTTGGTCCAGGTGCCAATGCCGCGTTGAAGGGCACCCGCACCCACCGCACGTCGTCGCGCGCGTACTTCATCTTGGCCGCAACGGCGTAGGCGACCGCCGCTTCGTAGCCCTCGCCGCTGGCCGGGTTGTCGCCCATGTACCACGGCGGGTAGACCGGCTGGTCGGTGCCGAACGTGAAGATGCCGGGATACAGCGTGCCAAGCATGTCCTTCGTGCACTTGTTGGAAGCGGGCGTCGCGGTTTTGTCGGAGATCGGCGCGCATGCGGTGCTCGCCGCCAGGGTGGCCGCAGCCATCAGCGCGGCTAGCCTCCACACGTTGCGCATGGGCCGCATCGTTCAGCGCTTATCGCGCTGACCAGCCGCAACCTTGCCCATCGGCGCGCGCATGTTCACATACAGCGCGCGATCGATCTCGTCTACGGTGAACGATTCGAGCGCACCCGAAGCGGGTAGGGCCGCGTTGGCCACCAGGATGTCGACCTCGCCCGCCTCACACACCAGACGCTCGATGTCCTCGCGGATGGCCAGATCGACGGCCAGCGCGCGACCGCCGTGCTCCGCGACGAGCGGATCTAGGACGTCGCGGCGTCGCCCCGTCACGATCAGGCTCGCGCCACGGCTGGCGAGAGCACTCGCGATGGCACGGCTGATGCCGCCCGTGGCGCCAGTCAGCAGCACGGTGGAGCCGGAAATCTGCATGAACCATGAGCCTATTCGGGACTGGACCGCCCCGGTCGGAGTTTGTGCCAGCCCGGGATTGCGTTCGGGCCGAGATATGGAGCGGCCCCCGAGCCGTAGTTTCCTGGTCGGACAAAACCGAGGGGCTCGGGGGCCGGGTGACTGCGGGGAATTCGCCAGCGCGCGCAGGTTGCGATGAGCGCTTGCGCGAAGAGCGTTTAGCTCATTCCCTGGCGCTGCTAGCTCGCAGCCACCTCACATGTCCGTAAGTCAATCAATTTCTCGGACCACCTCCTTCCGTGTGTACGAGCGACGGTACCTGCGCACAAGAGGGCAGACAAGCGATTTGTGTGCGCTGTCAGCGATCGCTCAGGATCGCGGCGTCGACCAGCTCGGCAATTTCGCCAGCCAATGGCGCTGCCGGCAACAGTTTGCCGTCCAGCGTGTGTACCCGCGCCGCGAGCGTGATGCTCGATACCAGCCAAATGCCTTGCGCCGCAACAAGATCGGCGACCCGTAGGGTGCGGTAGTCGCAGTCGTAGCCCTTGTTGCGGGCCACCTCGAACAGCGCCTGCTGTGTTGTGCCCCGCAGGATCGGATACCACGGCGGCGGGGTCAGCAGCGCCGGATTGCCGGCCCCGTTCCCTGACTCGGTCGCGATGACCACCGTCGAGCGCGGCCCCTCCAGGATGTAGCCGTCGGAGCTGACGAAGATGACGTCGCCCGCGCCGTGCCGCTCGGCGTGCCGCAGTGCGGCCATGTTCACCGCATAGGACAGGGTCTTCGCGCCCGCCAGCAGCCACGGCATGTCGGGCGCACCATCGGCAGGCAGCCCACGCGCCAGCGTCAACGCGGCCACACCGGCCTTGCGAGCCGCAGCGACCCGGCCGGCCAGCGCGCCGATCATGGCGAAGGCCGTCGGAGGTGAGCCGCTTTCCCGCCCTCGGCTGTAGATCAGCCGCAGCACTCCCTCTTGGCCGCCCTGGTCCGTCCAGCTCGACGCCGCGGTGGCGACCGCGGCCCGCCAGCGCGGCAGATCGGGAACCGGCAGCTCCATCATCCGCGCCGATTGGGTCAGCCGTCCCAGGTGCGCCTCGAGCAGGCACGGGCGCCCGTCGCGAACCAAGAGCGATTCGAAGATGCCGTCACCGCGCACCGCGGCCAGGTCGTCGGCGAAAAGCAATGGCGCCGCGGGGTCGTGCAGTTCACCGTCGAGCGTGACCACAACTCCCGGTTGGCTCGCCATGGGGCATCACCTTAGCGCCGTAGAGTTGACGTATGTCAGCCGTTGCCGCCCCCGAGGCCGGACCCGACGCCGGTGCCGTGTGGCACTACGGCGACCCGCTAGGCGAGCAGCGCGCGGCTGCCGATGAGGCCGTCGTGGTCGACCGCTCGCACCGGGCCGTGCTGACGCTCACCGGCAACGACCGCAAGAGCTGGCTGCACAACATCTCCTCCCAGCATGTCAGCGACCTTCCCGACGGTGCGGTGACCCAGAATCTGAGCCTCGACGGGCAGGGTCGTGTCGAAGATCACTGGATCCAAACGCAGCTCGACGGCGTCACCTACCTGGACACCGAGCCATGGCGCGGCGAGCCGCTGATGACGTATCTGCGCAAGATGGTGTTCTGGTC
>JAVRPX010000672.1:0-7731 GCA_032161985.1 Mycobacterium sp. | reverse complement strand
GCCACGAACCGGGCCGGGTCCTCGTCGTAGTCGATGATGTCGATCTTCTCGCCGGACAGCTCGCTCATGACGTTGCGCACCCGCTGGCCCATCGGACCGATGCAGGCGCCCTTCGCGTTGAGGCCGGGCACCCGCGAGGTGACCGCGATCTTGGAGCGGTGGCCGGCTTCCCGCGCCACCGCGACGATCTCGACGGACCCGTCGGCGATCTCGGGAACCTCCAGTGAGAACAATTTGCGCACCAAGTTGGGGTGGGTGCGTGACAACGTGATCAGCGGCTCGCGGGCACCGCGGGCGACGCCGACGACGTAGCACCGCAACCGGTCGCCGTGTTCGTACCGCTCACCGGGGACCTGCTCGGCGGCGGGGATGACACCCTCGGATCCCTTGGTCTCACTGCCCATTCGGACGACGACAAGACCCCGGGCGTTCGCGCGCGCGTCGCGCTGGATGACCCCGGCGGCGATGTCCCCCTCCCGCGCCGAGAACTCGCCGTAGTTCTTCTCGTTCTCCGCGTCGCGCAACCTCTGCAGGATCACCTGACGCGCGGTGGTCGCCGCGATGCGGCCGAAACCCTCTGGGGTGTCGTCCCATTCAGAGATGACGTTGCCGTCGTCGTCGGTCTCGCGCGCCATCACCTGAACGACTCCGGTCTTGCGGTCGATCTCGATGCGGGCGTCGGCCTCATGGCCTTCGGTATGGCGATAGGCGGTCAGCAGAGCCGACTTGATGGTCTCGACGACCACGTCGACCGTGATGCCCTTGTCGGCCTCGATGGCGTGCAATGCCGCCATGTCGATGTTCACGCTGAAGCCTCCTTACCCAATTGGCCGGCCAGCTCCAGCTCGCGCTGGTTTGGCGGCGAAAACTCAACCTGGACAACGGCTTCGGTGATGCCATCGACAGGCAGTTCACGAACCGAGAAGTTGGCCTTCGCGCCCTCGCGAACCACGAGTCGCACGGTGCCGTCACGAATTTCGCCGAGCCGGCCGATCAGTTGCGAGCCGTCGGACAGAGTTAGCTCGACCTTGCGGCCGCGGGCGCGCCGGTAGTGCTTTTCGGTGGTCAACGGGCGATCGATGCCCGGCGAGGTGACCTCGAGGACATACGGCGGGCCGTCGACGCGGTCCAGCAGATCGGACGCGGACCGGGACAGCGCCGCGATCGAGTCGAGATCCAGAGGCTCGTCGCCATCAGCGACCACGGTGATGCGCGGTGGGCGTGCTGCGGTGTCGATCAGCACATCTTCGATTTCATAGCCCGCGCGCGCGAACTCGCCGTCGAGTAGCTCGATCACCTGTTTCTGCGACGGCAATCCCGCAAATCGCTCCGTCACGGCGAGCTCCTCATCTTGAGTTGTCCGGACACGATTCCCCGCGGCGCAACTTGGAACCGACTATCAACGATACGCCAGGGCCGCCGCGGCACGCGGCAAACGCGCGGCGGCGCCCAGCGAAGGCACAGCGCGGTCAATGGCAGGATGTTTTCCGTGCCGAGCCCTCCGCCGACAGTCAGCAGACGACGCGTGTTGTTCGGGGCGGCGGCCTTAGCACTGCTGGGCGGAACGGTCGCCGCATGCGGGTCGTCGCCGCCACCGCCGGAAGTCGACGAGCTGGCCGCGCAACTCGACAGGGCACGCTCCGACAGCCAGCTCGCCACCGACGCCGCGGCGGCAACGCCTCCGCCGCCGACAGCTCAGGCGCTGACTGCGGTGGCCTCCGAGCGGTCGGCGCACGCCCAGGCGTTGTCCGACGAACTGATGCGGATGGCCGGAAAGAGGCCGCCGGCGACGACCGCGACCAGCACCACCGCGCAACCGGCGAACGCGCCCACGACCAAGGACGTGATCGCGGCACTGCGCCAGTCAGCGGACAGCGCTGCACAATTGGCGGCCAAGCAGTCCGGCTATCGCGCCGGGCTCCTGGGCTCGATCGCCGCCTCCTGCACAGCAGCCTGCACGGTCGCACTGGTCCCGGCTGGGGCGCCACAATGACCTCTCCCGAACCGACGCCCAGCACCACGACCACGGCCACGCCGTCGACCACGACCACTACGACCACGACCACCACATCGTCGCGGGCGGCGGAGCCCACCACGCCGGGACGGCCGTCGGATGCGGCGAACGGCGCCCTGTTCGACGCGATTGCCACCGAGCAGTCGACGATCTACGGCTACGGGCTGGTGTCAGCGCACTCAACGCCCGACGTCAACGACCTGGTTTCGACCGCGATAGCAGAGCACCGGGACCGGCGTGAGGGGGCCATCGCAATGCTCACGGCCCGGTCCGTCGAGCCGCCGCTGCCCGCCGCCGGCTATCAGCTGCCGATGGAGGTCGACAACCCGACCGACGCGGCCAACCTGGCGGTGCGGATGGAAGAAGACGCCGCAGTCGCGTGGCGGGCGGTGCTCGAGCAGGCGACCGAGGAGCAGGACCGGTCGTTCGCGGTAGCGGCGCTGACGGAGTGCGCGGTTACTGCGGCCCGATGGAGCCGGGTGCTCGGCATCTCACCGATCACCGTCGCCTTCCCCGGCGGTTCTGAGTAACGCCGAGCAACGCAAAAGCCCCCAATTTTCGGCGTGTCGGGGTGCTTTTGCTCGCGCTAAGCGGTGAGCGCCTCGGAGATGTCGGCGGCCGCGTCGTCGACGGCGACCTCGCGGGTCTCGCCGGTGAACCGGTTGCGCAGCTCGACGACGCCGTCGGCCCATCCGCGGCCCACCACGACGATCCACGGCACCCCGAGCAGCTCGGCGTCCTTGAACTTCACCCCGGGTGAAGCCTGCCGATCGTCGAGCAGCACCTCGACGCCGAGCCGATCGAGCTCGTCGGCCAGTTTCAGCGCGCCGGCGCGGGCGGCCCCGTCTTTGTTGGCGATCACGACATGCGCGTCAAACGGCGACACCGACGACGGCCACCGCAGCCCCAGCTCGTCGTGATGCTGTTCGGCGATCACCGCCACCAGCCGGGACACGCCGATGCCGTACGAACCCATGGTCAGCCGGACCGGCTTGCCGTCCTCGCCGAGCACGTCCGCGGCGAACGCGTCGGTGTACTTGCGGCCGAGCTGGAAGATGTGGCCCACCTCGATGCCGCGGGCCGACACCAGCGGGCCTGCGCCGTCGGGCGACGGATCGCCGTCGCGCACCTCGGCGGCCTCGATGGTGCCGTCGGCGACGAAGTCACGCCCCGCGACCAGGCCCACCACATGCTTGCCGGGCTCGTCGGCGCCGGTGATCCACGACGTGCCGTCAACCACGCGCGGGTCGACGAGAAACCGAACGCCGTTGGCCAGCAACGCTTTCGGACCGATATAGCCCTTCGTCAGAAAGCGATGCTTGGCGAAGTCGGCGTCGTCGAGCAACGCGTACTCGGCAGGATCCAGCGCGGCGGCCAGTCGCTTCTCGTCGACCTCGCGGTCCCCTGGCACGCCCACCGCGAGCAGCTCCCAGTCCCCACCGGGCTGACGGACCTTGAGCACGACGTTCTTCAATGTGTCTGCCGCCGCGACCTCACGGTCAAGGGCGGTGTTGGCCCACTCGACGAGCGTGGCGATCGTCGGGGTGCCCGGCGTGTCATGGACCTTGGCCTCGGGCTGCCCCTCGATCGGCGGCGACTCCGGCACCGCCGTGATCACCGCCTCGACGTTGGCGGCATACCCCGACTGCAGGCAACGGACGAAGGTGTCCTCGCCGATATCGCTTTCGGCCAGGAACTCCTCGGATGCGCTGCCCCCCATCGCGCCCGAGACCGCGGAGACGATGACGTAGCGGACACCGAGATTGGCAAAGATCCGCTGGTACGCCTCGCGGTGCGCGTGGTACTGCGCCCTGAGCCCGTCGTCGTTGACGTCGAACGAATACGAGTCCTTCATGATGAACTCGCGTCCCCGCAGGATCCCGGCGCGCGGCCGGGCCTCGTCGCGGTACTTGGTCTGAATTTGGTACAGCAGCACCGGGAAATCCTTGTAGCTGCTGTACTCCCCCTTGACCGTCAGCGTGAACAACTCTTCGTGAGTCGGGCCAAGCAGGTAGTCGTTGCGGCGGCGGTCCTGAAGCCGGAAGACACCGTCGCCGTACTCGGTCCAGCGGTTGGTCACTTCATAGGGCGCCTTGGGCAGCAGCGCAGGAAACAGAATCTCTTGTCCGCCAATGGCATTCATTTCGTCGCGGACGATCTTCTCGATTTTGCGCAGCACCCGCAGCCCAAGAGGGAGCCAGCTGTAGAGCCCGGGGCCGATCGGGCGGACGTAGCCGGCCCGGATCAGCAGCTTGTGGCTGGGCACCTCGGCGTCGGCGGGGTCGTCACGCAGGGTGCGCAGGAACAGCTCGGACATGCGGGTGATCACAGCGGACTACCTTAGCGATGGCCTCAATCCCGTCCCTGCCAGGTGCAGATGCAGGCCTCATTGCCCTCAGGGTCGGCCAGCACCCAGAACGCCGGCGCCGCGCGATCGCTGAGCAGCGTGCCGCCGGCGGCGATCGCCGAGTCGATGCGGGCCCTTGCCGCCTCGTGCGGCACGTCGACGTCGATGTGGATGCGATTGCGCTGCGGCCGAGGCGCATCCATCTGCTGGAACCAGATCGCGGGCCCGCGGCCGGACGGGTCGATCAGCGCCGCCTGCAATTCGGACCCCGGTTCGTCGGCGTATCCCGTGATGGCCTTCCAGAACGGCCGCACCAGGCCGATGTCGAGCGCGTCGATGGCGATTTCCAGCGCCTGAGCAGTGCCGGGCGTCGGCTGCAGTCCCCGCGCCCCCAGCGCCCTCGACACCCTGTGCGCCAGCCGGATGTCGCGCCCAGTCACCCAGCCGGCCTCCGCTGACTGCAGCCGCAGCACGGCCCGGTCGCCGCGGATGTCCACGGTCAAGTGACCCTGCCCGTCGGCGCCGGCCGCTGAAACGGCCAGCGACGCCGCCTCCGTCGCCTCCATCAGGGACGATGCCAACACTTGCGTGTGGATAGCCCCTAGGATGAGGCGCCAACCCAAAGGGTCGACTGCGTCGGAGATCTGCTGTCGCGTGGGTCTCGCGTGGTCGTCCACGGCGACAGCCTAGCTACAGCTCGCCGGCCTCCACCGCTTCGCGGGTGTGCTGCGCAGTGGCGATCTGACGCGGGGAGAACCCGATCCAGAACGCGGCGATCCCGACGATCACCGCGATCCCGGCGACCCACAGCAGGGAGTAGGTGTAGCCGTAACCCAGCGCGTCCAGCTGTGCGGGCGTCATGTTCTTAACGGGTCCCGTTGTCCCGCCCAGGAACAGGGTGCGCGAGGTCTGCACCGCCTGAATGACGACGAGCACGACCGGGCCGCCGAGATTCTGCACCATCAGCGTGATCGCCGACACCGGGCCGATCTCGCGCGGGCCGACCTCCGCCACCGCACACAGCGGCAGGATCACCGCGACCATCCCGATACCGAAGCCGCCGACGACGATCGCCACGAACAGGTCTGGGAAATACGGGATATGACGTGTCAACGTCGAGCCGTAAAGCATGGCGGCTAGCACAAACAGGCCGCCACCGATGATCAGCCATCGGGGCGCGATATGCGGCGCCAGCCGCGCTGCCAGGGCATTGCCTACAGCGAACGCGATCGCGAACGGGATGAAGCTGATGCCTGCGCGCAATGCCGAGTAGCCGAGCACGTCCTGCACCAGCAGTCCGATCATGACGGTGACCGTCAGCAGCACCCCGCCAGCCAGGAACAGCGAGATGAACGTCATCACCCGGTTGCGGTTGTCGAACACCGAGAAGGGAACCAGCGGGTTCTCGGCGGTGCGCTCGACGATGAGGAACGCTGCGAAGAACCCCACCGCGGCAACCGCGGCGCTGATCACCCATGGGTCAACCCAGGCGCGCGGTGGCCCCTGGGTGAACACCAGCACGGCCGCGGTACAGCCGAGCGTGGCCAGCAGCGCGCCGGTGATGTCGAGCTTGAGGCGCTCGTGATGGGTTTCGGCGATCCGGTAGACGGCGATCGCGATGATGACGATGCCAATCGGCACGTTGATCAAGAACGCCAGCCGCCACGAGATCACGGTCAGCGCGCCGCCAAGCACCAGGCCGAGCACCGAGCCGATGCCCTGCATGGCGGCCGACACCGCCATCGCCCGGTTGCGCGCATTCCCGACGGCATATGTCGTCGCGATCAGCGCCAGACCGGTCGGCGCGGCCACCGCGGCGCCGGTCCCCTGCACTGCGCGCGCAACGATCAATGTGACGCCGTCGGTGGCCAGCCCGCACACCAACGACGCGATCGTGAACACGCCGACGCCGGACAGGAAGGCCCGCTTGTGGCCGATCGCGTCCCCGACACGGCCGCCGAGCAGCAGCAACCCGCCGAACGTCAGCACGTATGCGGTGATCACCCAGCTCTTGGTCACGTCGGACAGGTCCAGGTCTGCCTGCATCCGCGGCAGCGCGACGATGACGATGGTGCCGTCGAGCGTCGACATCAGTTGCATGCCGGTGATCGCGATGATCGAGGCGCCGAGCACGGACGACGACAACGGCGCCGAAGATTCCGGTGTGGGGCGTTCGGCCGGGTCTCCTGAAGACCCACCCACCCCGGACATGGCTTGCCAGCCTACCCAGCGACGGTTTCGGCGTGATCGTTAGCGCTCAGCGCGACCGAACGCGCCGAAGAAAGTTCACGAAAAAGTGTCGGTTTGATGCGGCCTTGCGCCTCCTACCTGTGAGAAGAACCCCGAGCGACAGTTAGGACACGAGATGACTCATCCAACGGCGAGTCGCCTCCGAATAACGAGCATGTACCGACGGGCCGCCACTCGAACCAGTTCGATCTACCGGGTCACTGATCGTCTGCACCAAGGACGCACGGTCAACGTGCCTGCTCATGAGATCGCGACCACTGTCTCGGCGTGGTTAGCGGAATTGGGCGCCCGCAGCCCACTGGTCGACGACCTTGCACGCGCGGTAGACGCCCGCGACTGGCCCGCAGCGCTTGGCATCGGCGACTACCTATCCGTCGACGTGACGGTGGCCGCCTGAATCTCGCAAAAGTGTCCCCGCAGGCCGGGGTGCGCGCCGACGACGAAGCGGGCTGGCTAGAGCTCGCTTCTGCCGAATGTCGAGCTAAAGCTCTCTTCTGCCGGATGTCGAGCTAAAGCTCTCCGGCGTCGATCGCGTCCTTGACTTCCTGCGCATGGGCGACCTGCGACGAGGTGTAGCCGATGAACAGTGCGACGGCGCCGACGATCACCGCGACCGCCGCCACCCACAGCAGGCCGTAGGTATAGCCCTGGTCGAGTGCGTGTAGCTGCGCGCGGTCCATGAATTTGACCGGGCCGGTGGTGCCGCCCAGATACAGCGTGCGCGACGTGATGACGGCCTGGACGATCGCGAGCACGACAGGGCCGCCGAGGTTCTGCAGCATCAGCGCGATCGCGGATACCGGGCCGATCTGGTCGAAGCCGACACCCGCGATCGCCGACACGGTCAGCGGCACGACGATCATGCCGATGCCGAAGCCGCCGACAGTGATCGGGATGACCAAGTTTGGGAAATAGGGGATGCCGCCGTTGAGCGTGGAGCCGTAGAGCATCGCGGCGAGCACCAGCACGCCGCCTGCGATCACCAGCACCCGCGGCGGGAACAACGACACCAGGTGCGACGACAACCCGAGCCCGATGCCGAGCGCGATGACGAACGGGATGAAGCCGACGCCTGCGCGTAATGCGCTGTAGCCCATGATGTCCTGGACGTAGAGCCCGA
>JAVRPX010000671.1:0-2674 GCA_032161985.1 Mycobacterium sp. | reverse complement strand
GGACACGCAGTTCGACGGTGTCCACGGCAACGCTGTACCGTCGGGCCAGCGCGTCGAGCACCACACCGGCATGGGCCTCACCCATGGTCCACAGCACGATCTGGTGGGTCTCGGGATTGTGCTCGATGCGCAGCGTGGGGTCCTCGGCCGCCAGTCGTTGCAGACCGACCGAGAGCTTGTCCTCGTCGGTCTTGGCGCGCGGCTGCACCGCCATCGGCAGCAGCGGCTCGGGCATCGTCCACGGCCTGAGCACCAGCGGGCCGGACTTTTCGGACAGCGTGTCGCCGGTCTCGGCCTTGGACAGCCTGCCGATCGCGCAGATGTCGCCCGCCACCACGGCGGGGGCGGGCCGCTGTTGCTTGCCGAGCGGGAACGACAGCGTGCCGATCCGCTCGTCCTCGTCATGGTCGGCGTGGCCGGATGACGAGCTGAAACCGTCGGAACCGAAAAAAGAGCTGAAATGGCCCGACACGTGAACCGTCGCGTCGGGCCTGATGGTCCCGGAGAACACCCGGACCAGACTGACCCTGCCGACGTAGGGATCCGACGTCGTCTTGACCACCTCGGCGAGCAGCGGCCCGTTCGGATCGCATGTCACCCCTTCGCGGGCTTTTCCTTGTGGCGTGAAAACCTCGGGCAGCTTGTGCTCGGGGGGCGACGGAAACGCGCTGGTGATGATCTCCAGCAGCTCCAGCGTGCCGACACCCGTACCGCTACATGCCGGGATCACCGGGAAGAACGACGCGCGGGCGACGGCCTTCTCCAGGTCCTCGATCAGCACTGCCTGGTCGATCTCCTCGCCACCGAGGTAGCGCTCCATCAGCGTCTCGTCCTCGGACTCCTCGATGATTCCCTCGATAAGAGTGCCGCGGAGTACCTCGATCGGTTCGGAGTACGACGCGTCCGGTGCGTGGGTGGTGGTGCGTTTGCCGTCGGAGTACTCGTAGTGCGTCTGCGACAGCAGCCCGATCAGTCCGGTACAGGGGGAGTCGGCGGCCAGATACAGCGGCAATACCTTGTCGCCGAACGCGTCCTTTGCCGCCGCGAGTGCACTCTCATAGTTCGCGCGGGCGTGGTCGAGCTTTGTGATCACCACGGCGCGCGGCATGCCCACCTGAGCGCACTCCAGCCACAGCGACTTGGTTGGGTCATCGACGCCTTCGTTGGCGGCGATCACGAAGAGTGCGCAGTCCGCGGCTCTCAACCCTGCCCGCAGCTCGCCCACGAAGTCCGCATAGCCGGGAGTGTCGATCAGGTTGACCTTGACCCCGTCGTGCTCGAGCGGCGCGAGCGCGAGGCCGACCGAACGCTGCTGGGCGAGCTCCGCCTCGTCGCTGTCGCAGACGGTGGTGCCGTCGACTACGGAGCCCTGTCTGGTTAGGACACCGGAGGCGACCAGGAGGGCCTCGACGAGTGTGGTCTTGCCGCCACCCGATGGGCCCACCAGCACCACGTTGCGGATGGCGGCCGGACTGTCCGCGGTGGGGGCGGCTCCGGCCTGGGAAGTTGTCGTCTTGTCAGCCATGACGTTCCCTCCCGTCGGCGAAGCCGACAATGAGACCCAGCGGCGACCTTGCCGCCCACTGCTGCTGTTAATCCACAATTCCCCGAAGCGACACCGAGCACAAGGGATTCGATGAGTTTCGGGGGCGGCGACGGTCAGTTTCACCCATGAGCACAGTCACCGCAGACCTCGCCGTGTCGCTGGACGGCTTCGCGGCAGGCCCGAACCAATCCGAGGAGCTGCCGTTCGGAGAGGGCCTCGAAGGCGAACGGCTGCACACTTGGATGTTCGAGCACGGCGACCAGAACCGTGCCGAGGTCGACGCGATCCTCGGGGCGGGCGCCTACATCATGGGGCGCAACATGTTCGGGCCCGGCCGCGGGGAATGGGACCTGGGCTGGACGGGGTGGTGGCAACCGGAACCGCCGTACCGCGCGCCGGTGTTCGTGCTCACCCACCACCGCAGGGAGCCGGTCGAGATGCCCGGCGGAACGACGTTCATCTTCGTCACGGACGAACCCGAGTCCGCGCTTACGCAGGCCAGGCGGACCGCGGGGGATGGGCGGGTGGCGTTCGCGGGCGGCGCGGCCACGCTCAACCAGTACCTGTCACTCGGTGCGGTCGACGAGCTCCGGCTGCACGTCGTGCCGATCACGCTCGGTGCAGGCGAGCGCGTGTTCGACGGCGTTACCGGGTTGACGTTCGACATCGATCACGTGCGTCCCACCGAGCACGTCGTGCACGTGATGTTGCGCCCAGCGGGAAGGCATTCCCTACGCTGGGGTCATGCCGCCCGTCGGGATGCGCATTACTGCCTTGCTTTCAGCGGTGGTTACGGTCGCCGTGATGAGTGCGTGTGGGGAATCCTCACCCCCGGCCGCGCAGGCGCCCAAGCACAACGCGGCAGACGTCACGTTCGCCCAACAAATGATTCCGCATCATCAACAGGCACTCGACATGGCGGCGATGGTGCCGTCCCGCACCACCAACCGCGAACTCGTTGTCATGGCCAAACACATTGCGCCGGATCAGCAGGCGCAGATCGACACGTTGCAGGGACTGCTCCAGCAGTGGGGCGAACAGGCTGCCCCGGCTCACACGGGACACGGCGGGATGGGCATGGACGGCATGGTCGACGCGGCCACGATGGACAGGCTGCCGACGCTGACG
>JAVRPX010000670.1:0-12942 GCA_032161985.1 Mycobacterium sp. | reverse complement strand
CCATGCGCGACTGGTGGCGCAGCCGCGACGGACTACTGCCGGACTTCGCGACGCGGCTGTGCGGATCCGCCGACATCTACGACCGGCCCGACGAAGGGCGCCGCCCCAGCGCGTCGGTCAATTTCGTCACGGTGCACGACGGGTTCACCCTCAACGACCTGGTTTCGTATAACGGCAAGCACAACGAGGCGAACACGGAGAACAATCGCGACGGCACCGATGACAATCGCTCGTGGAACTGTGGCGCGGAAGGGCCGACCGCCGATGCCGAGGTGAACGCACTGCGTGCGCGGCAGAAGCGGGCTTTCCTTGTGACGCAGCTACTTTCGGCGGGTGTCCCGTTGCTGCTGGGCGGTGACGAGATCGGACGGACGCAGCAGGGCAACAACAATGCCTACTGCCAGGACAACGAGATCACCTGGTTTGACTGGTCGACGGTCGATAGCGAGCTCTTGCGCTTCACGAAAGACGTTATCGCGCTGCGCCGCAGACACCGGGCGTTCCGCAGGCGCCGCTACCTCACCGGCAAGGACGCGGCGGATCTCCGTTGGTTCACGCCGGCGGGGGCGGAGATGACGAGCGCGGATTGGGCGGACCCGCTGGCGCGGAGCGTCGCGTTGTTCATCGATGGCGCGACTGATCCCGATGTCGGTCGGGACGGCACGCCGATGGAGGACGACGACTTCATCCTTCTCGTCAACGCATGGTGGGAGCCGTTGGCCTTCCAACTGCCTGCCGATGTGGCGACGCGGCAATGGGAGATCGTCTGCGACAGTTTCGACCTGGCGCGGACAGGCAACGCTGCGACGAATCTCGAGGTGGGGCCGCGCTCGATGGTTGTGCTCCGTTCGCCTGCGCATCTACCTGCTTAAACCGCGGCGTTTGTCTCCAGAAGATAAGACGCCATCAGAAGTTGGTTTCTCGGGGACATCGCTGAGCTGGGGTTTCGCTCGTAAGTTTCACATCACGAACTCAGCGACGAGTTCCCCAAGACAACAAGAGCCACAGATTCCGCCTAGCGGAGAAAGCGAGAAATCCAATGCTGTTCCCGATCTTCCTCTTCCTGATGGTGCTGTCCCCACTGTTCATCCCGATCGCCGTCACCCTGGTTGACCAGGTCGCCAACCTGCGTAGCTGGAGCCTTGATCGTCCGGTCGGCTCGCTTCGCCAGTTCCGCCCGGCCGTCGCCCTGGTGCCAGCCGCCGCGTAGCCCACGCGCCAACAGACGCAAAAGGCCTCGACACGCCGAGTGTTCGGGGCCTTTTGCGTCTGCTCGCGCTAGGACGAGGCGGGCACCAGTCGTAGCGAGATCGAGTTGATGCAGTAGCGCTGATCGGTCGGCGTCGGGTAGCCCTCACCCTCGAAGACGTGGCCGAGGTGGCTGTGGCAGTTGGCGCACACGACCTCGACCCGGTGCATGCCCCCCGAGTCGTCGGTCCGCAGGATCACGGCATCGGAGTCGGCCGGGTCGAAGAACGACGGCCAGCCGCAGTGGGATTCGAACTTCTCGCTGCTGCGGAACAACTCTGCTCCGCAGGCCCGGCACTCGTAGACGCCTTCGGTCTCGGTGTCGGTGTACTCGCCGGTGAATGGCCGCTCGGTACCTGCGCGCCGCAGCACCGAAAACTCGTCCGGCGTGAGCTTTTCGCGCCACTGGTCGTCGGTGAGCTGCAGCTTGGGCCCGGGTGTCGTCATGCGTCCACGCTAGCGATATCCAGCACGATCCGGAATCGGGCGGCGCCCGACATCATCCGCTCGTACGCCTTCGGCGCGTCGTCCAGCGTCATCACCTCGGTCATCGGCTTGATGCCGTGGCTGAGGCTGAACGCCAGGTTGTCCTCGTTCTCGACCGGAGTCCCCGTCAGGCTGCCGATGATGGAGCGGCCGCCGAAGATCAGGTCGGACGTATCCACCGAAATGGGGTCCGGCGCCGCGCCGACCACCACGAGCCTGCCGCGCGGAGCCAGACCTGCCAGCAGCGGCGACATCGAGGCTCCACTGGCGGCGGTCGCCACGATCACCGCGGCACCACCCAATTCCTGCAGCGCCGCGCCGGGGTCGGTCGCCGCACTGTCGATGTAGTCGTCGGCGCCCAGCGCGGTGGCCAGCTCCGCCTTGTCTTGGCCGCGCGCGATCGCGACGGTCCGGTAACCGAGTTGTTTTGCCTGCTGCAGGCCGATGTGGCCGAGCCCGCCGATGCCCTGGATAGCGACCACGGCGCCCGGGGGAGCGTCGGCGTGGCGCAGCGCGTTGAACGTCGTGATCCCAGCACACAGCAGCGGCGCGGCTTCGATCGGGTTCATTGACTCGGGAACGCGGACCAGCCCGGAGGCGCGGGCGTACACCATCTCGGCGTAGCCACCGTCTTCGCTGGTTCCGGGCTGGGGCTGGTTGAGGCAGTTCACGAAATCGCCCCGCCGACACTGTGTGCACTCGCCGCAGTGGCCACCGAGGAAGCCAAGGCCAACGCGTTCGCCGACGCTCCATGCCGTCACCTGTGGGCCGACCGCGTCGACCACGCCGATGATCTCGTGGCCGGGGACGATCGGCTGGCTGGGGTCTGGACGAATACCCTCGACCCCGAGGAAATCGCTGTGGCACACCCCGCAGGCAAGCACCTGCACCCGAACGTGGCCCTGCTCCGGTTCGACGACCTCGCGCTCGACCAGCTCGAACTGACGTTGTCCTGTGACTTGGAAGGCGCGGTACGTCGACATGGAGACTCCTAGGTATAGTTGACTCGACTTAGCTTTCGCTAACCGACAACCCCGGCGTCGTGATTATTCATTCCCAGTTGGATGCGGTATAGGCCATTTGGCCGATGTTCCGGGGTTGCTGTGGCCGCACGCTGGCTAGCATGAGCCAGACCGACTGGAGCGAAGTGGGCATGACCGATCTTCTGCCAACGGGGATGGCGACGTTGCTTCTCGCCGACGTCGAGGGATCGACCCGGCTCTGGGAGAGTCAATCCAAGGAGATGGCGGCCGCGGTGGCGCGCCTCGACGAGGTGCTGGCCGAAGTCGTTGCCCACCATCAAGGCGTTCGTCCCGTCGAGCAGGGTGAGGGTGACAGTTTCGTCGTTGCTTTCGCCCGCGCAAGCGATGCGGTGGCCTGTGCGCTGGCGCTTCAGTTGGCACCGCTTGCACCGCTGCGATTGCGAGTAGGCGTGCACACCGGCGAGGTGCAGTTGCGCGACGAGGGCAACTACATGGGCCCGACGATCAACCGCACTGCGCGCTTGCGGGATCTGGCCCACGGCGGCCAGACCGTGCTGTCCGGCGTGACCTACGAGATGGTCGCCGAGCGACTCCCGGACGGAGTGTGGGCGCGCGAACTCGGCACTCATGTGCTGCGTGACCTACCGCGGCCCGAGCGAGTGGTTCAGCTCTGCCATCCAGATCTGTGCAACGAGTTTCCGCCGCTTCGGGTTGCGAAAGCCGCTGCAGTGCAAAATCTTCCGATGCAGCTCACCAGCTTTGTCGGACGTGACGCGCAGATGGCCGACGTTAGCCGGCTTCTCGACCTGAACCGGCTGGTGACGCTGACGGGCGCAGGCGGCGCGGGCAAAACCCGGTTGGCGATCGAGATCGCAGCTCAACTGACAACCCAAGTCCCCGACGGGGTGTGGTACGTCGACCTCGCGCCAATCACCCATGCCGCCGTGGTGCCGGTCGCGGTGGTGCGCGCATTGGGCCTACCCGACCAGCCCGGGCGCTCGACCGATGACACGCTGATCCGGTTCATCGGTGATCGGCGTCTGCTGATCGTGCTCGACAACTGCGAGCACCTACTGGATGTCACCGCATCGCTTGTCGGGCAACTCCTCGGAGCGTGTCCGGAATTGCGGCTGCTAACAACGAGTCGTGAACCGATCGGGATTCCCGGTGAAGTGATCTTCGTGGTGCCGTCGCTGTCGCTGGCCGACGAGGCGATCGAGTTGTTCACCGACCGTGCCCGTCGCGCACTTCCGGACTTCACCGTCGCCGATGACAATGCCGCGACGGTGGAGGAGATCTGTCGTCGACTCGACGGCATGCCGCTGGCCATCGAACTCGCCGCTGCTCGGGTGCGGGCGCTGACGCTCGACGAGATCCTCGACGGGCTGCACGACCGCTTCCGCCTGTTGACCGGTGGTGCTCGCAGGTCGGTTCGACGCCAGCAGACACTGCACGCATCGGTGGACTGGTCGCATGCGCTGCTGACCGAAACCGAACGTGTGTTGTTTCGCCGGCTGGCCGTGTTTCTGGGCGGCTTCGACCTGGAGGCTGCACACGCGGTTGCCGGCGACGCGGGGGTGGAGCGCTACCAGGTGCTCGACCAACTCACCCTGCTCGTGGACAAGTCACTGCTGGTCGCCGAGAACAGCGGCGGCCGAACGCGATACCGGTTGTTGGAGACCATGCGCCAGTACGCGCTGGAGAAGCTCGGCGAATCCGGCGATGCCGGCGAGGTGGGCAGCCGCCACCGGGACTACTACACGGCGATGGCGGCCGAACTCGATGCACCGGCCGCCGCCGGCCACTCGGGTCGGCTGTTGCAAGTCGAAATTGAGATCGACAATCTACGAAGCGCCTTCGCGTGGAGTCTGGAATCCCGCGACACCGAGCAAGCGTTACGTCTTGCCGCATCACTGCAAGCACTCTGGTTCACGCGGTGGCGCCTACGCGAAGGGCTCGGTTGGCTCGATGCGGCCCTGGTCGCCGAAACCAGAGAGGAAACCGAAACGGATCCGGCCTGGGTACGCGCCCTCGCCGACAAGGCCCAAACGCACGCATGGCTCGGCACGGCGGAGGGTGCGCCGATCGCCGACAAGGCGCTTGTGTTGGCCCGCAATATTGGCGATCCGGCACTGATGATTCGTGCGCTCGTTGCGCACGGCATTTGCTACGCCTACGACGTCGGGGTAGCAGAGACGGACTTCACCGAGGCAGGCAGGCTCGCCCGTGAGCTTGATGACCGGTGGCGGCTGAGCCAGGTTCTAGCCTCGCAGGCAATGGCCGGGACGATGATCGGGGACCCCGCTGCGATCATTGCCGCGGCGCCGGAAGGCCGCGATCTTGCGGGCTCGATCGGTGACGACTTCAACGCGCGTCGGTGCCGGTCGTGTCTCGGAATCCTGGACCTGTACCGGGGAGAGCTGACACGCGCCGCTGCGCAACAACGTGAGTTGGCCATCGAAGCCAAGGCGGCCCACGACCCGTTCAATTGGGTGACCGCCGTGGTAAACGAGGTCTTTGTGCTGGCGTGGATGGGCGATGTGCAAGGCGCTCAGGCGGCGGTTGATCTGGTCGTCGAGGAAAGGTCTCTGTTCGGCGAATTCATCGATCGCGTTGTGTACGCGGCGATCGGGCTGATCAGGCTGGCCGAAGGAGATGCGCCAGCGGCTCGCGAAGCGTACGAAGCCGCACTGCAGCGCACGCCGCAGACGCGAGGTACTGCCCTTTCTTACGGCCCCGCGCCGTTGGCGCCATTGGCATGCGGGGATGTGGCCACTGCTCGTCGTTGGGCCGACGGAGTGGTGGCAGTCGCCGAGGGTGTTTCACTGGTCGGGGCGCTCACGTGTCGAGCGCGCGTGGCGCTCGCCGAGGGTGAGGTGGAGCGCGCTGGCGACGACGCCCGTGAGGCGCTGAGCCTCGCCGTTGATTTGCACGGCTATGTGGTCACTGTTCCGGACGGAATTGAATGCCTCGCTTATGTCGTAGGAGAGGCGGGCAGCGATCGCGAATCTGCGCGTCTGTTCGGTGCGGCCGATGCCGCGCGACGGCAAGTCTCGATACCGCGACTCAAGACGTTGGACACCGATCATGACCTCCGGCTCGCGGCTGTTCGAGACAGCTTGGGCGAGAGCGACTTCCAGGCGGCGTGGGATGAGGGAGCGGCCCTAACGATTGAGGAGGCGATCGCCTACGTCCGCCGCGGTCGCGGTGAGCGCAAACGGCCTTCAAAGGGATGGGCGTCGCTGACCCCAACCGAACTCGACGTGGTTCGGCTTGCATGTGAAGGCCTCGGCAACAAGCAAATCGCCACCAGGCTTTTCGTGTCGCCGCGCACCGTGCAGGCGCATCTGTCGCATGTCTACTCGAAGCTCGGCGTCAGCTCACGCGTACAGCTCGCACAGGAGGCGAGTCGGCACAGCTGAGTTCATCGCGAACAGACGCAAAAGCACTCATTTTCGCGGCGTGTCGGGGACTTTTGTGTCTGCTCGCGCGCAGTTAGACCGGCGCTGGCTTACGGGTCGCGGCGTCCTTCATCCACGGCGGATCGATGCCGTCGTCGAGTCGGTCGTCGGCCTTGGCGTCGAGATAGCGGAAGTACAGCACGCAGAACACCACGATGAGCATCAGGCACCAGCCGTAGGTGAACCTCATGTACTCCAGGAAGCGGCCCGTCGTCGGCCAGTGTCCGAGCAGCCACCGGTCGGCGCTCATGAACCCGTAGATCGCCAGCCACGCCGGCCAGTTGCGGATCACCGAATTCGGAAGCACCACCGTCATCAAGAACGGGAACAGCATCATCGAGTAGTAGCCCTGGCCCAGCGACTGCACCAGAAACGACGCGATCAGCAGCACGCCCGACGATGTCGCCATCCAGAACAACGGATCGCGGGTCCGGTAGTAGCGGTACAGCAGCCACAGGCTCGCCACCGCAAGCGCCAGAAATGCGATGCGCAGCAACAGGATCAGCCACATCGGCAGCCCGTAGTAGACCCCGTTGCCCTGAATCGAGCTGTTGAAGTAGTCGCGGATGGAGAAGATGTACGGCAGCGTTCGGGTGACCCAGTTCATCGGATCGCTCACCTGGAACCGCGCCACCGGGCTGAATACTGCTGCCAAGTTGAACACCACCGGCACGGCGACAGCAGTGATCAGGGGCCGCCACTGACGGTTCAGCAACGGCAGCAAAAGCAGCGGCCCCAGAAGCGGTTTGACCACCAGCGACAGCCCGATCGCCACCCCTGCCCACCATTGGTGCTTGACATTGCCGTCGAGCAGCCAGCGGAAGAACAACACCTCCAGCAGCAGGATGCAGCCGTTGATGTTGCCGAAAACCAGTGTGTTGACAACGCTTTCGGTGCAGAACATCGCGACGAGCAGAGCAGGCAGGGCCACCGAGCTGAGCTTGTAGTTGAACAGCTTCACCAGCAAGCACGCCGCGATCACGATGGCGATCGTGTTGATGGTGATGAACCAGTACCGCGACGCGTCGACGGGCAGGTAGCCAAACGGCGCCATCAGCAGCGTGCCGCCAGGCGGATACAGATAGTGCGGGTCCACCTGGTCGAAGTGCTCGTTGTAGATATCCCAGCCGTGCTTGAGGTTCACCACCGCGCGGTACACCGGCCCGTAGTCGTCGGTGATGTAGCCGTTGGTGGCCAGCACATAGCTGCGATGGATGATGAGCAGGATCGCGATCGGCCAGAGGATGGACCGCAGCACAGTGGCCGTGCTTGGGGGAGAGGTGCGGGGCGCGAATGCCTTCAGCAGGCCGGTTCGAATGGAGTCAGGAGCCGCCACCAGCGCACCGTACACCGACCGGCCAAGAAGTCGGTGTCAGGCTGGGCAGAACGTGTCGGTCGCGGGCAGGTTGCCGCTGTCCAGATAGCCGATGACCGGCGGCAGTGCGCACGCCGAGTAGATGGTGGCGCCGTGCCCGATGCCCTGCCACATCGCCCGCTTGTTGTTGGCGCCGGCGTTGAGAATGGTCGCGGCGACGGCCGCCACACCCTCGTTGCCCACGATCGGGTCGTTCTGGACGCCGAGCAGCATCACCGGGATCTTCAGGTTCTTGGGGTCCTGCGGCGCCGATCCGCTCGGCCAGTTCAGGCACTTGACCAGGTTGAGCGCGCCGACGGCGCCGAACTGCGGATAGAGCTTGCCCCAGGCGACCACCAGCTCGCGGACCCGGTCCGGCGTCGGCCGGTTCAGCGCGTCGCTGCAGCCGTTGACGAACTGACCGTCGGTCTGACGCAGCGAGTCGGCGGCCGTGATGAGGTTGGTCATCTGGTTGGGGTTGCCGGAGCGGGCGGCGGCGACCGCCGCCGCGAGGTCGTTGCCGGAGTTGACCCGGTCGCCGCGGGGGTAGGCCAGCGCGGTGGTAATGGCGTCGACGACCGTCGCCACCGAGGCGCCGCCGGGTCCGGCGCCGTTCCGCGCGGCGGCCAGCAGAGAGTCGATCGCGCCCTTCGGGTCGGGCGCCAGCGGGCAATTGGTGGCGACGCACTGTGCGGACCAGGCGTCCAGCGCGGCCTGTTCGCCCTTGACGCGTTGCTCCATCGCGGCCTCGGCGGCGATGCCCAGCGGCAGTGGGGAGTCGAGCACCAGCCGCGCCACCCTGTTGGGGTGCGATCCGGTGTAGGCGAGCGCGACCTGGGCGCCGTTGCCGATGCCAAGCAGCGCGATGGTGGGCACGTCCCAGGTGCTGCGCAACCGTTCGATGTCCTCGGCGGCGTGACCGTTGTCGTAGGCCGAGTCGCCGGGCGCGATGGTGTCGGTGCAGCTGGTGGTGGCGGCCTGCGTGATGTCGCCGAGGTTCGCGACGGGGTCGTCGCCGGCCTGGAACTGCGCCTGGTCGAGCATCTTCTGGCGGTCGAACATGTCGCGGCAGTCCAGCGCGCCCGACATCCCAGTGCCGCGGCGGTCGACCGCCACGATCGGATGCGTCTTCAGCACGTCGGCGCCCGCGCGGGACAGCCACACCGGTAGCTGCATCGACGATGGCAGATCAGATCCGGTGGTCATCACCAGCGGCCCGGCGTCCTCAGGAGTCTGCGGTCCCTTGGCTCTGACCACGCCGATGCTGATGGATCCGGTGGCGCCGTTGATCGGATCGAGGTCGGCGTCGTAGCTGGCGCAGTCCAGCGTGACGCCGGGCAGCGGCTGCACGGCGGCGTCGCTGAACACGCGGGAGGTGCAGTCCCGCCAGGACAGGTCGTTCTTCGGCGCCTCGATCGGCGGCGGGCCGGTCGGCGGCTTGGTGGTCTGCGGCGCACCCTGCGGCCCCGCGCCGGAATCGGTCGCGTAGCGCGGGTTGGCGGCAAGGCCGGGCGCGCAAGCGGCGACGAATGCCAAGACGGTTGCCAGGCTCAGGGCCCTGGCGAGTTGACGACGCCGACGCATGCCGACCACGGTACCGATTGCTGCTAGTCGGCCCGAACGTAGCGGGTGTACAGGTACCCGTCGTCGTCAGCGAGTAGGTGCGCGCGCCGCATCGTGGTATGCACGTGGCCGAGGCCGGTGACGATCCGCTTGGACGCGCCTCCCACCAGGATCGGCGCGACGGTGAGGCACAGCTCGTCCATCAGCCCGTTCTCGATCAGCGAGCCCAGGACCAGCGGGCCGCCTTCGGTGAGGACGCGGAAAAGCCCTCGCTCGGCGAGAACTTTCAGGACCACCGCGGGGTCGGCGGAGTTCGGGTCCGTCCCGGATGCGTCGATGACCTCAGCGACCGCGCCCAGCCGGCGGCGGGTGTCCTCGAAGGTCCGTGCGCTGGTCAGGATCAGCGGGGGCACCTCGGTGCGGGTAAACAACAGAGCGCTCGGATCGAGGTCGCCAGATCGGGTGACGACGGCGATCGGCGGCACCTCGGCCTGCCCGCGGCGTTGGCGCGCCTGCCGCGCGGCGACGGGAAGCTGGGCGCCGGAGTAGTTCTCGATGCGCACGGTGGCGGCGCCGACCAGGATGACGTCGGCGGCATGGCGCATCAGCGAGAACACCGCGCGGTCACCCGTTCCCGCCAGCCCGCCGGCCTTGCCGTCGTCGGTGGCCCCGCCGTCGAGGCTGGCGATCATGTTGCCGCGCACCCAGCACGACTGCAGGTCGTCGGGGTAGGTGTAGAACTCGGCGAGCCGGCCAACGTCGATCGATTCGGCGGCCCCTAGCACTGTGAGCTGGATCCCGGCAGCGTCGTCAGGCATACGCAGAATTGCAGCACGCCGCTATGGTGCGTGCATGAACGGGTCCGGCGGTGTCGCCCATCTGGTCGATCGGCACCCCAGCGTCACGCCGGAGCGGCTGATCGCCCAGCTGATTCCGCCGCCGACCTTTTCCGACGTCAGCTTCGACACCTACAAGCCGGACCCCACCGAACCGTCGCAGGCGGCGGCCGTGCAGTCGTGCCGACAGTTCTGCGAACAGGCGGTGGCGCGCCGGGCGGGCAAGAAGAAGCTGTTCGGCAGGCGCGAGGTGCTGCCCGGTGTCGGCATCTACCTCGACGGCGGGTTCGGCGTCGGCAAGACGCACCTGCTCGCATCGTCGTTCTTTGACGTTCCCGAGCCGAAGGCGTTCGCCACGTTCGGCGAGCTGACCCAGTTGGCCGGGGTGTTCGGCTTTGTCGAGTGCATCGAACTGCTGGCCGATTACGTCGTGGTGTGCATCGACGAGTTCGAGCTGGACGACCCTGGCAACACCACGCTGATCTCGCGGCTGCTGTCAGAATTGGTCGCGCGCGGGGTGTCTGTGGCCGCGACGTCGAACACATTGCCCGAGCAGCTCGGTGAGGGTCGCTTCGCTGTGCAGGATTTCATGCGCGAAATCAGCACGCTGGCAAGCATTTTCAGTTCGGTGCGAATCGACGGGCCGGACTACCGGCACCGCGACCTTCCCCCTGCACCCGAACCCTTGAGCGACGAGGAGGTCGCGACGCGCGCCGCCGAGGTTCCCGGCGCGACGCTGGACGACTTCGACGGGTTGTGCGCGCACCTGGCGACCATGCATCCGTCGCGGTATCTGACGTTGATCGAGGGCGTCACGGCGGTGTTCATCACCGGCGTGCATCCGATCGACGACCAGAATGTCGCGCTCCGCCTGGTGTCGTTGACCGACCGGCTCTACGACGCGGGCATCCCGGTGATTGCCTCGGGCACAAAGCTGGACACCATCTTTTCCGATGAGATGCTGGCAGGCGGCTTCCGGAAGAAGTATCTGCGGGCGACGTCGCGGCTGCTGGCCTTGACCGCCGCCGGTCAGAGCGGGCGCACCATCACATAGTCGTTCTCGATGCCGGCGCCGAGCCGAAAGGTCTTGGTGCCGTTGATGCTAAAGCCGTGCTTGGTATAAAAGCGTTGCGCGCGCTGGTTCTGCTGATTGACACCAAGCCACACACACTTGGCGTCCAGATCGGTGGCCTGCTTCAACGCTGCAGCCATCAACGCCGCGGAGACGCCTGCGCCGTGGCCGTCGGGCAACACGTACATCTTCGACAACTCGACGGCAGGCAACACTGTGACGGCCCGCTGCACATCGTCGTCATCGGGAACGCCGCGAATCAGCATGACATAGCCCATGATTCGGCCGTCGTCGCGCGCGGCCAGCACCGCGCGATCGGGATCGACCAGGTAGTCGCGGAACCGCGCCTGCGACAGGTTCTCGTCGATGAACGCAACGATGTTCTCCGGTGTCGCCGAAGGGGGACACGCCAACGGAAAGGTGCGGGCCGCGACGTCGGCAAGCTCGGGCAGGTCGGCCTCGTTGGCCGCGGCGACGTCAATGGCCATAGGGGCCTACGGTAGCGGCGCTCCCGGCTGCCAAATGTTCCACTGGGCCAGGTGCTCGCCGGTTTTTGGGTTGAGCAGCACCACGTTGGTGACCAGGGCGCGGTAGACCTGCCAGTAGACGGCACCGTCGACCGTTGATCCTGGCGGCGCATTTCGCAGGGCGTTTTCCAAGGAGTCGGGCGCATCGGTGTGCTTGGAGGCGTACGCGTCGGCGTACGGGGTGACACCACTGAACGTGAACGCTAAGGCCATCGCGTAGGGGTTGGGTGCCTGGATCGTGTGGACGGTGATCGGGGCCTTCCACGGCCCGCCCTGGTTGATCCACCGCGGCGAACCGTTCGCGACATAGCCAGGAGGCGGAGGATCGACGGGTAACACGTCGTGGACGGTCACGTCGGCGACGATGCCCTTGAAATTGACCCGCAGGGTGTCGCCGAGATTGCCGATCGGCCCCCCCTCCGCCGACGCGGGTGGGGCTACAAAGGCGGCGACGGCCGCCAGCACGGCAACGAGGAGCACGAACCAGCGACGCATGCCTGGAATGATGGCACAAACTGAAACGTGTTACAGCGGGTTCCGACGTCAGGACGCCCAGGGGCCCATGCCGCCGACCTTCTCGATCCGGACGCGCGTGAGCAAGCCTTCCGGCGCATTGGCCGGTGGGAAGTGCTCGTCGGAGCCCAGCATCACCTTGGCCAGCTTCTTGAGAAGGGCGGGGGCGCCGCCTTCCTCGATGCGGGCCGTGCCGGTGATCGCCAGGTAGGGCGTCTGCTGTCCGGGGTGCTCGGGGGACAGGATCGTGATGGCCACCCGCGGGTCGCGGCGAATGTTGCGGGTCTTCTGGTATTCGGTGAGGTGGGCGGAGACGAGCTCATCGCCGTCGGGCGTGGATTCCAGTGCCATCCACACGACGGTCACCTGAGGGCTGCCGTCCGGGTTGAGCGTGACCAGGGTCGCGTCGGTGCCATCCCCGATGAGCGCGCGGGCGGCGTCGTTGAGTTTCATGTGTTTGTTCTACCTCCGCGTCCGCGCTTTCATTCCGCTTTAGGCGGCCTCGAGGTCCAGCAGCGTCGACTTGGCCAACGGCCCGCCGACGTATTGACCGGTCGACCCGTCGGACCGCACGACGCGGTGGCAGGGGATCACCAACGGCAGGGGGTTATGGGCGCAGGCCGTGCCCACGGCGCGCACCGCGCGGGGATGTCCGATGGCGGCAGCCACCGCTGCGTAGCTTTCTCGCCGGCCGTAGCCGATGTCACGCAGATGCTCGATGACGTTGCGGCGGAAGCCCTCCGCGAGTCGCAGGTCGACGGGCACCTCAAAGGCGGTGCGGCGCTTGGCGAAGTACTCGTCGATCTGCCGGGCCGCGCTGTCCAGCCGTGCGGGGGCGCGTAGCACCCGCGGACTGATTCGGTCGGCCAGCGCGGCCAGCACAGCGTCGTGGCCTTCGA
>JAVRPX010000669.1:0-3178 GCA_032161985.1 Mycobacterium sp. | reverse complement strand
ACCTCCCGATCGGAAGTGTCCTCGGGCTCGTCGTCGTCGAATCGGCCCATTACTTCTTACCTAACATCGACAGGGCCGCCCGCAGCGCACTGGAGGTGGTTGCCTCCGGTTCGTTGGCCAGCACCTTGTCGGTGGCCTCATCGGCCTGCTTGATCGCAAAGCCAAGTCCGACAAGAGCTTCCACGACCGGCCCGCGCACTGAGTGGCCATTCAACGCGACGGCGCCAGAAGCCGCATGCACGGGCCCGATCTTGTCGCGTAACTCGAGCACCAACCGCTCGGCACCGCGCTTGCCGATGCCAGGCACCCTGGTCAGCGCGGTGACGTCCCCGTCCGCCAAGGCCAGCCGCAGTGACGGCGCGTCGTACACCGCAAGGGTGGCCAGCGCGATCTTCGGCCCGACACCGGACACGCCGAGCAGGGTCAGGAACAGGTCACGCGCGTCGGCGTCGGCGAAGCCGTACAGCGTCATCGAATCCTCGCGCACGATCATCGCGGTGATCAGCCTGGCCTCGCTGCCGCGGCGCAGTGTCGCGAGCGTCGACGGGGCGGCCATCACCTTGTAGCCGACGCCGGCGGCCTCGATGACGACGTGATCGAGTGCGATGTCGAGGACCTCGCCGCGAACGGATGCAATCATCGTGCCGCCTTCAGTTTTGCCTTGTACTTGCGGCGCTGTTTTGCGGCCAGCGCCTCCGCCTGTTCCATTCGGGCGATCATGGGCGCGCGCCAGCAATGACAGATCGCCAGCGCCAACGCGTCGGCGGCGTCGGCGGGAGTCGGTTTCGTTTGCAGCGCAAGGATTCTGGTAACCATCGCGGTGACCTGAGCCTTGTCTGCCCTGCCGTTGCCGGTGACGGCGGCCTTGACCTCGCTCGGCGTGTGGAAGTGCACGTCGATACCGCGTTTGGCCGCGGCAAGGGCGATGACCCCGCCGGCCTGTGCGGTACCCATCACCGTCGACACGTTCTGCTGCGCGAACACCCGCTCGATGGCGACCACGTCGGGGTGATGGGTGTCCATCCAATGGTCGACGGTGTCACTGATGATGAGCAGCCGACGCGGCAGCGACTCATCGGACGGCGTGCGGACCACTTCGACGTCCAGGGCGATGACCTTCCGGCCCTGGCCGCCCTCGACGACAGACAGGCCGCAGCGGGTCAGCCCGGGATCGACTCCCATTACCCGCACGTCAGCCCTCCTGTGTGAACATCTGTTCGAGAGCTTAACGGGCTTCGGGGACAGGTTCGGGTAGAGACACGCCCCTACCGCCCGTCTCGCTCGACCACGACGACCCAGCGCGCGCCGAGAAACTTCGTCAGCAGCCAGAACGGCCACCAATCCCGATGTACCGATCAAGCCCTGCCGTGCGGGTCAACGACTACTGCCACGCGCCTATTGTGCTGGACGCCGCGGCGGTGGTTCGCGGAGTGCCGCGACGCGCGACGGGGAATGAATCGCCCCGTGCCAACGCTGAATTACATAGAAACTCTATGTTCTGTTTCTCTCCGGAAGCGCCCCGCCGGTGCCCCACAACTCATAGCGGCGAGCGAGCGGCCGCATGTAGGGCGTATACGCCCAAGGAGTTAACAATGACAATCAAGCGACGCCATCTAGCGCCGACGTTGTTGGCGGTGGCTGCTGCGGCATCGATTGTTTCCGCGCCCTCGGCGCTGGCCGAACAATCCTGCACCTCTCTCAGCGCGAACAGCACCGTGTGCCAGTCACCCGGAAATGCTCAGATCGTAAGCTCGCCGCCCCCAGTGCAGTACGCCCCGCAGTACCCATTCTTCGGGAACAACGTGATCATCCTCCACCACCGTCGGTGAACACCTCCGAAGCTGAACTAGGCAGGAATCACGCCGATCTGTTTCATCTGCGCGTAAACGTCGACGACACCCCAGGTCTCGACTACCCGGCCGTCGGCGAAGCGGAAGATGAAGATCTCGTTGTACGTGACGGATTTGCCCGTTGGCCCAACGCCCATGAATTCACCCCTATGGGTGCCGGTGACCGTGTTGCGCGCGACGACCTTGTCCCCCTCGGCGATCACGTCGTCGACGGTGAGGTGAATGTCGGGATAGACGCGGAGCAGCATCGCCCACACCCGTTTGAGCAATTCGGCCCCGGTCGCGTCGATCGGCAACGGGGTGCGGATCGCGGCGTCCGGCGCGACGATCTCGTCGATCGTCTTCGAAAGGAACTCCACATCGCCGGTGTTCGCGGCCTCGTGGAAGCGTTCGAACGTCGCCTTGTTGCTTAGCTCTTCGGCTGTCGACATTCGGATCCTCCTGGGATCGAGCGTCAGTCCTCGTCGAGTTCGGCCGCGACGTCGTCGGGGATATCCATGTTGGTGTAGACGTCCTGCACGTCGTCGCTGTCTTCGAGTGCATCGATCAGCTTGAGCACCTTGCGCGCGCCGTCGAGGTCGACGGGCACGGTCACCGAAGGCTGGAAGCTTGCCTCGGCCGATTCGTAGTCGATGCCTGCATCCTGCAGCGCTGTACGCACCGCCACCAGATCGCCCGGCTCACAGATGATTTCGAAACTGTCGTCGAGATTATCGATCTCCTCCGCGCCAGCCTCGAGCACGGCCGTCAGCACATCGTCCTCGGTCAGCCCATTCTTATCCAGCGTGACGAGGCCCTTGCGGGAGAACAGATAGGACACCGAACCCGGGTCGGCCATATTGCCGCCGTTGCGGGTCATTGCGACGCGCACCTCGCCTGCGGCGCGGTTGCGGTTGTCGGTCAGGCACTCGACAAGCACGGCGACGCCATTGGGGCCGTAACCCTCGTAGGTGATGTTCTGGTAGTCGGCGCCGCCGGCTTCCTCACCCGCGCCGCGCTTGCGCGCCCGCTCGATGTTGTCGTTGGGCACCGAGTTCTTCTTGGCCTTCTGGATGGCGTCGTACAGCGTGGGGTTGCCGCCGGGATCGCCACCACCGACGCGCGCGGCCACTTCGATGTTCTTGACCAGCCGGGCGAAGTTCTTGCCACGGCGTGCGTCGATGACGGCCTTCTTGTGCTTCGTCGTGGCCCATTTGGAATGGCCGCTCATGCAGGTACTACCTCTTTCACTTACTTCAGAGTCCGATCAACGAGTCTACGTGGACGTTTATCCCCTACCGAACCGCGTCGGGCGGCGTCAGCGCGATGACGCGATAGCCGACACCCGC
>JAVRPX010000668.1:0-3898 GCA_032161985.1 Mycobacterium sp. | reverse complement strand
TCGCGGCAAGGTCGCCTGCGCGCTCGAGGGCGGGACCGGACGTGACCCGCAGCGACGTGCCGAGCTCGGCGGCGATGATCATCGCCAGCGACGTCTTGCCCAGCCCGGGCGGCCCTGTCGATGTTGGGTAAGAAGTAGTGGGCCGATTCGAAGACGACGACCTCGAAGACACTTCCGAGCGGGAGGTTTCCGCCGCCCTGACCGTCGGCGAAGGTGACGTCGACGCCAGTCTGCGGCCGCGCTCGTTGGGCGAGTTCATCGGTCAGCCGCGGGTGCGCGAACAACTGCAGCTGGTCCTCGAGGGCGCCAAGAACCGCGGCGGCACACCGGATCACATCCTGCTGTCCGGCCCGCCAGGGCTGGGCAAGACGTCGCTGGCGATGATCATCGCCGCCGAACTCGGCACGTCGCTGCGGGTCACGTCCGGTCCCGCCCTCGAGCGTGCGGGCGACCTGGCCGCGATGCTGTCCAATCTCGTCGAGCATGACGTGCTGTTCATCGACGAGATCCATCGCATCGCCCGGCCCGCCGAGGAAATGCTGTACCTGGCGATGGAGGATTTCCGCGTCGACGTCGTCGTCGGGAAAGGCCCTGGCGCCACGTCGATTCCGCTTGAGGTCGCACCTTTCACCCTTGTCGGGGCAACCACTCGATCGGGCGCGCTGACCGGACCGCTGCGTGACCGGTTCGGTTTCACCGCCCACATGGACTTCTACGAGCCCGCCGAGCTGGAGCGGGTGCTGACCCGGTCGGCGGGCATTCTCGGTATCGAGGTGGGAGCCGACGCCGGCGCCGAGATCGCGCGACGCTCGCGCGGCACGCCACGCATCGCCAACCGGCTGCTGCGGCGGGTCCGCGACTACGCGGAGGTCCGCGCCGACGGGGTGATCACCCGCGATATCGCCAAGTCGGCGCTCGAGGTCTATGACGTCGACGAGCTCGGCCTGGACCGGCTGGACCGCGCCGTGTTGTCGGCGCTCACCCGCAGTTTCGGCGGCGGCCCCGTCGGGGTGTCCACGCTGGCCGTCGCGGTGGGGGAGGAAGCCGCCACGGTCGAAGAAGTGTGCGAGCCGTTCCTGGTGCGCGCCGGGATGGTTGCCCGAACGCCCCGGGGTCGCGTGGCAACGGGGCTAGCGTGGACGCATCTAGGCATGACGCCGCCCAGCGGAGTCAGTGGAATGGGCCAGGTCGGACTGTTCGAGTAGTGGGGAGCGGGTGCGTAATGGTTTATGCCGGTTTGATTTTCGCGGGCCTCGCGGCACTGTTGCATGTCTACATCTGGGTGATGGAATCGCTGACCTGGACGTCGGCGCGCACGCGCGCGACGTTCGGAATCACTGAAGAGGAAGCGCTGGCCACCAAGGAACTGGCCTTCAACCAGGGGTTCTACAACCTGTTCCTGGCCATCGTGACGGTGGTCGGCATCGTGATTGGTGCATTCGGCCATCACGCCGCGGCGTGTGCGCTTATCTTCGCGGGCACCGGGTCGATGCTCGCCGCGGCGGTGGTCCTGCTCCTGTCATCGCCTGACAAGGCGCGCGCGGCCATCACGCAAGGAATTCTTCCGCTGATCGCAATCGTGCTCCTTGCGGTGGGGGTGGCGATGTAGCGTCGCCGTGTGAGGCGAACGCTTTGCGTGCTGCTTGCGACCCTCGCTGTGATGGCGGGTGGATGCGCGCGCAGCGCGGCCGATCCCGGGCCGTCCGGGCTGTTCGACGTTGGCGACGGCCGAAAGCTGTACCTGGAGTGTCAGGGTGCAGGCGCACCGACCGTGTTCATCATCCCCGGCAAGGGCAGCTACGCCGAGGCGTGGAATGTCGTTGTCCCGCCGAATGATCCGATCCGATCGTCGCCGTACGACATCATTACGCAGGCGAAGCTGGTTCCCAGCCCCGACGCTGCGCAGCCGATAGTGGCGAGAACGACGCAGGTCTGCGCATACGACCGGCCCAACACCCGGCCCGATGGTTCGGACCGGTCCAGTGAGGTGCTGCAGCCGCATGGTCTTCAGCAGGACGTCGACGACGTGGTCGCGCTGCTCGGCGCCGCACAGTTGCCGGGGCCATTCGTCTTCGTTGCCCACTCCTATGGCGGCCTGATTGCCGATCTCCTCGCACGGACGCGCCCGGATCTGGTGGCGGGCTTGGTGATGGTCGATCCCGTGTCGGAGTTCCTCGAGACACTGGGTACTCCCGCGCAGAACGCGGCGTGGGAGCGCGACAGCATGACGCCGCCCGCGCCCGGGGATGAGACTGTGCTGGTCGGCGACGCGATCGCTCTGGTCCAGAACGCGCCTCCGCTGCCCCGCGTTCCCGCCATCGTGCTCAGCTCCGACAAATTCGCGGCGCCCGAGGCGCTTACACCGGAGAACTACACGCTGGCCCAGATCCACGAAGCGAACGACATGTTGGCCGCCGCGTTGGGCACCACCAACGTGGTGTCCAATGGCAGCGGTCACAACATGATGCTGTATCAGCCGAAGTTCGTGGCCGACAACATCATCGACATCGTCGACCGCGTGCGGGGATAGCTACAGCAGTCCGAGCAGCTGCAGGTCGGTGATGTACTTGACGATCACCGCAGGCGTCACATGCGGAACATCTTTGTCCGGACCGATTTTCGCGTCCTGCACCGCCGACCGGAACCGGTCCGTCGGGGCGATCGACCCGAGAATCGGTGTCTCCGGCCGCTGGTAGTTGTGGATCAGCGGAAGCAGCGACGCCTGGCGCTGACGCTCGGGTAGAGCGCGCAGCGTTGTGTCGAACCGCTGCAACCACGCGTCGTAAGCACCGACGCGCGCGACCGGATATCCCGCTTCGATGAGCCAGTCGACATATTCGTCGAGCCCGATGCCGTCGTCGTACGGGTTCATCACGTGGTATGTCTCGAACCCGTCAACCACCCGTTCACCCAGTGTCGAGATCGCGTCGGCGATGAACTCGACAGGCAGCCCGTCGTAGTGGGACCGTTGGCGGTTGCCGTAGGCGTCGAGCTGGTAGAACGAGCCGGGCGCGATTCCGGTTGCAACCAGGCTCAGCATCAACCGGGTGAACATATCCGGCACATTGAGCTGGCCCGCGTAGGTGGTATCGGCCAGGATCATGTCGCAGCGGAACACCGAGACGGGTAGACCGCAGAGACCGTGCGCCTCGCGCAGCAGCACCTCGCCGGCCCACTTGCTGTTTCCGTAGCCGTTGGCATAGGTGTCATCGACCTGACGGGTCTCGCTAATCACCCGAACGTCGGCGTCCTCGACGAACTTCGACAGGTCCATGCCGGCTCCCACACCGATCGTCGACACGTAGACGAACGGCTTCTGCTTGGTGGTGAGCGCGATGCGGATCAGCTCGGCGGTGCCGAGAGCGTTGGGCCCGAACAGCTGGCTGTAGGGCAGGACGTGGTTGACCAACGCGGCCGGGTCGACGATCAGGTCGACGGTGTCGGCCAGGCGCTGCCAGGTCTGCAGATCCAGTCCGAGGTTGGCCTCGCCCTTGTCGCCTGCGATGACCTCGAGATGGTCGGCCGCCAGTTCCTGGTAATGACGCAGCAATTCGGGGTCACCACTGTCGAAGGTGGCGTCCAGCCGCTCGCGAGCGGTGGCGTCATCCTTTGCGCGCACCAGGCAGATGAGCTTGCCGTCGACCATGTCCATCCGCTCCAGCCATTCCAGGGCCAAGTAGCGGCCGAGGAATCCCGTCGCGCCGGTCAGCAACACCGTGCGGACCTCCGCACTCGGACCCGGCAGCGCCGGAGCCGCGGCAAGGGTCTTCGCGTCGATGAACTTGTCCAGTGTCAAATCACCGGCGTGTACCTCGGTGGCGTCGCGGCCGTGCACCGACGCGAACGTCGGCCTCTTGGAACCGGGTTGCCGCTCCGCCGCGATGTAGGCCGCCAGGGA
>JAVRPX010000667.1:0-12142 GCA_032161985.1 Mycobacterium sp. | reverse complement strand
CTCAACTGCGGCGCGGTCGGGCTCGGGCCTCGGGCTGGCCCTGGTAGCCCAACAAGCCGAGATTCACAGCGGTACGGCCGCCCTGGAGGCCAGTCCCTTGGGTGGGGCGAGACTGGTTCTCCGGCTGCCAGGGCCGAGGTAGCTTCGTCAGCTAGGCATCTCCAGCTTGTCCAGGTCACGCTCGGAATACAGCCGGTGCTGCCACTCCTCGTTGACGACGACGCGGAGACATTCCTTGACGGGGAAGTTCTCCATCTGGGGCCAGCCGGGCTCGGTACGAGTCACGTCGGCGGCGAGTTGCGCGTCGGTCAGCGATTCCAGGATGTGTCGGACCATCGCCTGGCGTTCGCGCCGGACCGTGAGCACCTCATCGAGTGAAGGTCGGGCCTCGCGGGTCCCAAGGGATGCCGTCCCAACCGGGCGCCTCGTCCCACGGCAGATCCAGCGGGTGCCATGACGAGGCGGTGCCGCGCACCATCCGGGCCACCCACGCAGCGCTGGCGAAGCCTCGCGGAAGCCGTCGCCCGCTCCGGCGTGCGGCGGTGCGACATCGACGAGCTCGACGCCGCGCATCCGCACGCCGGTGAGGTCGACTCCCTTCGACTGGGCGTCTCGAAGATTCGCGCGCTCGAATCGCGCGCCGGTGAGGTCCTGGTCATGAAACCGGGTCATGGACTTCACGCTAGGGGAGTCGACTTGTGAGCGAAACCACAACTAGGCGTATGAAATTCGATGCTCGATCACGAACAGTCAGCGGCGTGGTCACGGTACGACAAAGAATCCGCCGCCCACCAGGGAAAGTTGGCCCAACCGACCTTTGCTGTTGCAGAAGTGAATATAGTGACAGATGTTAATTTGGTGGCGACGATGACGCCCAAGCAAAGGAAGTTCCAATGAGACGCATCTGCGCCGTGATGATCGCTCTGGCGTTGTTGGTCGCGACGCCCGGTATTGCGACGGCTGACTCGACCCGCCAACAAGCGATCAATGCCGTAATCGCGCGGGCGCTGTCACAGCGCGGTGTGCCGTTCGCGTATGGCGGCGGCAACACTGCAGGCCCTAGCCTCGGCACCGTAGCGGTGGAGACTCCCGCGCCCGCCGCAGACGCGAACCTTGGTACCGCTCCACTGTCGAGCAACGTCGGCGTCCCGGGCCTCAGCACTGTTCCTGTCGCCGCCCCTGTCGTCGAACCACCCCGCGTCAGCAGGGTCGGATTCGACGCGTCGGGTCTGATGGTTTACGCATTCGGCGGCGTCGGGATCAAGATGCCGCGCTCCTCCGGCGAGCAGTACAAGGTCGGCCGCAAAATCCTGCCCTCGCAGGCGCTCCCCGGCGACTTGATCTTCTACGGCCCCGAAGGCAGCCAGAGTGTCGCGATGTTCGTGGGGAACGGCCAGATGATCGAGGCCACCGACCCCGCCGTCACGGTCTCGCCGGTGCGTACCAACGGGATGGCGCCCTACCTGTCGCGCATCATCGAGTACTGAACCTCGCCCGTACCGTCCCGGACGGGATAGCGTGTCGCTGTCGCGAAGGGGTACCGGCGGAAGGGATTCTCTCGATGTCCGAGGAGAAGACGGGTCAGGCCAAGCTGTTCGACGCACTCACGACCAAGGGCACTGCGTTCACGGACGCTGAACGCCACAAATACGGTCTGCTGGGTCTGCTCCCGACCGCGGTGAAGTCCCTCGAGCAGCAGGCCGAGCACTGTTGGAACGAATTCTCCACCCGCCGTGAGGGTCTCGACCAACACATCTACCTGCGCGCGTTGCAGGAGCGCAACGAGACGCTGTTCTACCGGGTGCTGCGCGACCACATCCCCGAGACGATGCCGATCGTGTACACCCCGACAGTCGGTGAGGCGTGCCAGCGCTTCAGCGAAATCTACCGGCGACCGAGGGGACTCTTTGTGTCCTACCCGGAGCGGGCCTACCTCCGCGAAGTATTGCGAAACCGCCCCCATCCCGACGTCGACGTGATCGTGGTGACGGACGGGCAGCGCATCCTCGGACTCGGCGATCAGGGAATCGGCGGAATGGGCATCCCGATCGGGAAGCTTTCGCTGTACACCCTCATCGGCGGCATCAACCCGGCTCGCACGCTTCCGATCGTGCTCGACGTCGGGACCGACAACGTCGAACTCCTCGAAGATCCGCAGTACCTCGGCTGGCGTCACCGGCGGATCAGCGACGACGACTACTACACGTTCATCGACGAATTCGTCGACACGGTGAAGGACGAGCTTCCCAACGTGCTGCTGCAGTGGGAGGACTTCGCTACCACGCACGCGTTGCCGATCCTCGAGCGCTACCGCGACAAGCTGCTCACCTTCAACGACGACATACAAGGCACCGCCGCCGTCGCCCTCGGCGCGCTGCACGGCGCGGCGAAGGTCGCAGGCCGACCGCTGTCGCAACAGCAGGTCGTGATGCTCGGCGCGGGTTCAGCCGGAATCGGCGTGCTGGACATGGTCAAGCGCGAGATGGTGGCGCAGGGACTGACCGAGCAGGAGGCATCGGCGCGGATCTGGGTCGTCGACATCCAGGGTCTGCTGACTGACGACCGGACAGATCTGTCGGAGGAGCAGCGGACGTTCGCCCAGCCGGCGAACCGCGTGGGGGACTGGGGCCTCACCGGGCACGCCCAGCTGGCGGACGTTGTGCATCACGTCGACGTCGGCGTCCTGCTTGGACTGTCCACTGCGGCGGGTGCGTTCACGGAGGAGATCGTGCGTGAACTCGCGGGCAAGACCGAGCGGCCGATCATCTTTCCGCTGTCCAACCCGACAAGCCGCGCCGAGGCGCACCCGGCCGAATTGGACGAATGGACCGATGGCCGTGCGCTGATCGCCACGGGTTCACCGTTCGCACCGCTGCATCGCGACGGTGTGGAACGGCCAATTGCCCAGTGCAACAACGTCTATATTTTTCCCGCGATGGGGCTTGCCGTCACGGCGGCGCAGGCGACTCGAGTTACCGACGAGATGATGCGGGTCGCGGCCGCCACCCTCGGCGAAGCCTCGCCCGCCCTGACCGACCCGAACCAGCCGCTGCTGCCCGCATGGTCGGACGTCCCCGATGTCGCCGTCCGAATCGCTCACGCCGTCGGTGCCCAGGCCGTCGCGGACGGCGTCGCCCCGAAACGCAGCGATGAAGAACTGACCGAGCGGATCGCGCACGTGCGCTGGACACCCGAATACCCCTCGACAACGGCTTGAGTCAGACACGCACCTGTCTGGGTTGAATGCGCACCCGCGCCCCACTTGCGGGTGCGATGGCTACCCCGCGCGATTGCCACCGTTCGTCGCGGGCGCTCGATGGGCTGATGACGTAGTCACGCAACAGCGTTCGCAGCACGACCCGCATCTCCATTGTCGCGAAAGCCGCGCCGATGCAGCGGCGAATCCCGCCGCCGTACGGGATCCATTCGGTGGGGTCGGGAGGTCGGGACAGAAAACGATCGGGATCGAAGCGCCGGGCGTCGGGGAAGACGGCTTCGTCGGCGTGCAGCAGCCCGATGCTGGCGACGATCGTTTGCCCCTGCGGCAGCGTCCACGGGCCGATCTGCAATGCGGGGGCCTTGACCTGGCGGAATGTGACGTCGATGACGGGTCGGGTGCGCTGGATCTCGAGGATGGTGGCGTGCAGAAGCTTCTCTGATCCGTTGTCGAGGTCGACAACGAGACGGTCAAGCAGCGCGGGGTGTCTCTGCAACCGCTCAATCGCCCATGCCAGGGTGGTGGCGGTCGTCTCGTGGCCGGCTGCCAGCATGGTGATCAACTCGTCGGCGATCTCGGCGCGTGTCATCGGCGAACCGTCTTCGTAGCGGCTCTGCAGCATTACCGACAGCACATCATCTCGGGTCTCGAGACTCGGGTCTGCCAGCGCCTTGTCGATTAGCTGGTCAATAATCGCGTCGTACTCCCGGCGGTACTGGCGGAACCGGCCCCACGGGCTCCATCGTCCCCAATCCCATTGCGGCACTGGAATCAGCGCGAGCTTCGAGCCGAGTTGGATTCCCGGCGGGAGGATATCCCGCAGACGCTCGAACTCCTGACCCTCGGCGCCGAAAACCGCGCGCAGTATGACGTTGAGAGTGATGCGCATCATCGAAGGCATCGTCGCGAAGGTTCGACCGTGCGGCCAGGACATGAATTCGTTGATCGCTTCCCGTTCGACGATCGCCTCGTACGCGGCAAGCCGCCGTCCATGAAACGGCGGTGTCAGCAATTTGCGTTGTGCTCGATGTCGATCACCGGACAGCGCAAACAACGAATTCGGTCCCATGACTCGTCCGAGGTTGGCGTCGGTCGTGTCGGCGACATCGGAGCCGATCTTGAACAGCTGGCGAATATGGCCGGGATCGCTGAGGACGACCATGTGCCCGAAGATGGGCAGATCGATCGAGAAGGCCGACCCGTATCGGCGGCGCAGGATCTGCAGCGCGATTCTGCGATCGGCCAGTGCCGCCGCACCCTGAAGTGCGCGGGGAAAACGGGGCCCGGGCGGCAGCTTCAATGCCGTCGCCGACGCGTCGTGATCAGTCGCGGTCATCACGCATCCCAACTACGTTCGAACATGGCCATGGCCCGGCGACACTAGTCGGTCAAGACGTCCAGTTGATGCACGGAAAGCGACGGGCGACAGTTCAGCGCCAGGCTAAGTACGGGGGAGAAGCGAAATCTTCTGCCAGATCTTGTTCGAGAGATCGGTGGTCAGGGTTTCGATGTAGGAGACCGTCTCGAGCACGACCCCGTCGGTGCTGTGCTCCGCGCAGAGCGCGGCGGTCTTGGCCGTCAGGCTCAGCATCTCCGAGCAGTAGTCGAGGTAGTGGTGCAACTGGTCAGCATCCAGGCCGTGCTGGACGCTTTGTGGGGTCGGCGTGTAGTTCGGGCTGGTCTGCTCGGGGTCCTTGGAGAGCTGGTGCATGTCGATGACGTGGGCCAGCGAGCGCAGCCGGTGCAACAGCCGTAGCAGGTCGCGCCGCTCCAAGCGCTCGGGGAAAGCCCAGAGGAACACGACCGCGATCGCGGCGAAAACGAGGTCGTTGACGAGACTCTCGGTCAGGGGCACCCAGTCCGCCGTACGTGCGAGCCCGTCGACGACGGCCGAGCGCAGGCTGAAGGCAAGAGCCACCACCGCTCCCGCGACGATCGTGATGCTCAAGGCGCGGGCGGTCAGCGTCGTGCGACGGAGACGCTCACGAGATTGGGCCGCCTCGCTCTGAACCAACAAGACCAGGGAACCCAGGTCGCGCGCTGCTTTGGTAAGACCCCGCTCGCCGAAACGCGCGTGGATGCGACGTTCGAGCTGCTCCACGGTGGATCCGACGTGGCCAGCTGCCAGCTGGACCTCGTCTCCGGCGGGGCTTGTATTCGCCACGGCCCTATCGTTTATCGGTCTGGCTAGAGGCAATCGCATCTGCCGCCTTCGCAGCGGTCGAGCCCGCCAATCGACCAGAGATCTCGGGCGCCATCATCGCGAAGCGGGCGAGCGCTCGCTGACGCAGTGGCGCCACACTGATTTCCGACTTGTCGCGCTCTATCGCGCGCACCACGGCATCGCCGACCTGCTGGGGTGTGCCCGTGCCGAGCCCGGGTGGCGGCGCGGCGCCGCTGTCGGCGAACATCCCGGCGTCGCGAATCACGCCCGGCGTGATCACCGAAACGCCAACGCCGCTGCCGCGCAGGTCCTCTCGCAGATTGAGCGCAAAGCCGCGCAGGCCGAACTTCGTGGCCGCGTACAGCGACGCCCGTGGGGTGGAGGCGAAACCCGAGATTGAGGAGACGAAGACGAAGTGCCCGCTGCCCCTCTCTTGCCAAGCGGGCAGCAGCTCACGGGTCATTCGCACGGGCGACTCAAGGTTGACACGAAGCGCCCGGCCGATCTCGTCTTGACTGAAGCCCTCCAGCTGACCCGACGCGGGTAGCGCCGCATTGGCGACCAGCACATCGATGTCGCCGGCCTGCTCCAGCAGCGCGAGCGCCGCGCCTTCCTCGGCGAGGTCAGAAACAAGCGTCGTGTGCCCCCCGCCCGGGAGCGATCTGGCGAGCTTCACCAACTCCTCGGTTTTGCGGGAGCTTAGGATGAGCCTCGCTCCACGGGACGCGAGCGCCGTGGCAATCGCGCGCCCGAGGCCTCCGGTCGCGCCGGTGAGAAGTGCAGTCTTGCCCTCAAGGTCCATATCCGGCAACCTACCGGGGTTATCGGGCGATTCGACGGCAACTCAATAAGCGCGGGCAACGGACGCCAGGGAACGGCGAAGAATTGGACCGCATCGATGCCGATCGTGAGACGCTGAGGCAGTGCAGCCATGGCACTACCTCTCCGGTCAAATCAATTCGAGAGGTGAGGAGTGACGTGAACACGACTGATGACGACTCCGAGCTTTCCCGCCGACTCTTCGACAACCCGCCGCCGGAGAACGCTCCCGCCGGCGCCACCATTACATACGACGCCGCTCTCCTCGAGCAGTACAAGTTGTACGTCGAGATGGCAGATCGGATCAGTGCGCGGCGGGGACTGACGAACTCCTTCTTCTTGACAATTAACACCGGCATCGTCGGACTCGTCGCTGCCCTCCACAGCTTCCCGACGGGCACGAGGGCATGGTGGCTGGTGATTCCGCTTGTCGTGATCCTTGGCCAGTGCTACGCCTGGTTCTATATGGTCCGTAGCTACCGACTGCTGAACGGCGCGAAATACCGGGTCGTGGGCGCCCTCGAACAACAACTGCCCGCCTCACCTTTCTGGCGTGCCGAGTGGTGGGCGCTCGGTGAGGGGAAGGACCGGTCCCTGTACTGGCCGCTGTCTCATATCGAGCAGTGGGTGCCCGTCCTATTCGCGCTTACCTACTTGGTGGGATACCTCGCCGTACTTCTCGTGTAGCGGCTACAGGCAGGGCCGCCGAGTCGGCGAGACAAATAGGTAGCCCAATACTCATTACTCAACCCCGTTGGGGTGCCTACCCTTTCTTCATCGGCGCCGCTCCCAGCACAAGAAGGGCTCCCATGATCGCCCAAGTCCTTTCCCGCAGCTTCGTGCTCTCATGGCTTGACGCGGTCGAGCAGACCCTGCCCGACCTCGTCGCCGAGTCCGGGGATCCGGCGGGTGACTACGCCGCCGCGCTCGACGGAATTGAGCAGGTTAAGCAGTCGGGCGTACCGGGTCAGCCCGATGACAGCGAGACCGACCGACGCTCGGGGCGGGATGACGCAACGGCGTTGGAAGAGGCATCCTTCTTCAGCCGCGATCCGGTGACGAGCCTGCTGCAGTCGGCCGTCGAGGAGCTCATCGAAACGAAGTACGCGGGTTTGATTGTGGAGGATGGCGATTCCACGGATCGCCGCGACGCAGCAGCCCCGGTAGCGGCAGTCACCGATAGAAAGCTAGACATCGGTGATCTCCAGTTCGATTCTGACCGACGCCTTTTCGGACCCTTCGAGATCACCGACGTCCGGTGGGTCGCCTCTGTCGGGCTGGCCAAAGCATTGCAGATGTGGCGCGACCGCCATCCGTTCAATCCGGAGCCGGCCGCGCCAGTGCAGCTCGCCGAGCGGGCACGGTTGGTGCTCGTCGGCGATTGGGGTTCGGGACTGCCGCGGGCACAACAGATCGCCCAGCACATGCGCGTCGCGATCGACGACGGGATCGCCGACGGTCGCCAAGTACACGCCATCCACCTCGGGGATGTGTACTACTCCGGCTTCGCGCGCGAGTACAAGAATCGCTTCCTGCGCTATTGGCCGGTTCACGAGCATGAGGCTGGCACGGTGTACTCGTGGTCGCTCAATGGCAACCACGACATGTATTCGGGTGGCCACGGCTACTTCAAAACGCTGTTGGCCGATCCGCGGTTCGCTTGCCAGGAGCAGTCGAGTTGGTTTTCGATCGAGAACCAGCATTGGCGGATTGCTGGAATCGACACGGCGTGGGACGAGCAAGGCATCCACGACCCGCGGACCGAACGCGGCCTTGCCGACCCGCAAGCCGCGAAACTGCAGGAGTGGGCGACGGCCGACGATCGGCCGTTCATGCTGCTCAGCCACCACCAGTTGTTCAGCGGTTACGAGAAGCCCGGGCCCTCGCTCCGCAAGAAGTTGGCGCCCCTGCTGGATGACGGACGCATACGAGCATGGTTCTGGGGGCATGAACACAGGTGTGTCGTTCACCAGCCCTATGAAGGTGTGGAGTATGGCCGCTGCCTCGGCCACGGGGGAGTGCCGGTGTATGCGGTGGGCACCGCCGAGACTGACGAGCCGCGAATCGATTGGGTTGAACAGCGTTTCCTCGACGGGCTGGTCGAGCATTGGGCGCTATTCGGTTTCGCGATCGCCGACTTCGACGGCCCAGACGTCGTTGTGCGCTATATCGACGAGAACAACGAGCTGGCCTACGAAGAATCGTTCAGTGCTCGGTAGCGCGTTAAACCTGTTGGGAGACCATGCGTGATCGACACGAAGAGTCTGGATCGAGCGAAGTCCGCCCTGCAGGGTCTGCAGGAGAAGGACCTCAAGCCGCAGGAATGGCGCACGGTCGCGGCGATCGTGCAGCGGATACAGCGCGCCCTGCACGTCGGTGACGCCGACGAGTTGAACGACGCCGTTTCGGATCTGTTGCGAGCCACGAGCACTCGCCGCGACCCATCCGAGCGGGGACCCACCGCGGGGCGCTTGCCGAATGGCGGCCGCCCTAGAAGCACCCGCGGCCCGACCACGACTAGCCCTGCTGGTCCTCGCGTGCAGGCGCCTGGTGAGCTGGTCTCCGCGATCGGCGAGGCCACCGCGGCTGTGAAGGCGACGACGGCTGAGGTCGCACGTGTTCCGCACATCGATCTGGACACCGACGTGCCGGTAAAGCCCGGGCAGAGGGTCACCGTCGAGGTGTACCTCGACAAGACGCCATCACGGCTGGGGGAGACGGCCGTCGCAGTCGAATTGCGGGACCCTCCTGCCGACTTGGAGGACATCAAGGTGTGGCTGACGGCGACGCCGCACTTTGCGATCAACGGTCCCGCAACCAATGTCATCGTTGTGCGCGGCGGCCACGACGCATCCACCCGTGCGCGGTTCGAAGTGACCGTCGTCGACCCGGTCCCCGCAGACCCCGACCCACCAGCACTGAGCGCCCGGTTCGACTACCGCCTGCGTGCCAGCGGTTCAGTGCGTCGCGAAGTACCGATCGCATTGGGCGACAAAATCATTGGGGATATCCAGCCGCGAGGAGCAGCGGTGGGTGCTCCGCCTCCCGCAGCCGCACCGCCAGGCGTCGTGATACAGACCCTTGCGGCGGCGCCTGATCTCGAAATCAGTGTGGCACCCACATCGTCCAGTGATGTCTTCAAAGTGGTGATCAAGACCAAACTGCTCGGCGGTGTCGAGGACGAAGATGACTGGCACCTCAGCGATGATTCGGAGACGTATGTCTCTGAGACGATGGCCAGTTTCCTCGCCAAGAAAGCGGGCGAACTAAGTCGCAGGCGCGCGCTGGAGGGCGCAGGCATCGAGTTCTTCGATGCCGCTCCCAAAAAATTCAAGGACCTGTACTGGCGTTTGGTCGACGCAGGCACACCCCCGAAGACGATGCTGCTCATCTCCGAGGAGCGTTCGGTGCCGTGGGAGTTGATGATTCCGACCCGTCACCGTGCCGACGGCCAGTACGAGCAACTGGATCCGCTAGGCGTGACATGCGCGATCGGCAGGTGGCACAGCGAGGACTACCTCAGCCCAGGGCAGCGGATTCCGTTGCAGGACAGCCTTGTTCTCGCGCCCGCGTACAACCCTCCACTGCCGACGGCCAGCGCGGAGCGCGACCTGGTGCTCGAAATGTTCCCCGGCCAGAACGTCCCAGCCTCCTTCGACGCGCTCGACGAGTTCTACGCCGCTAACACGGCCAGCCTCCTGCATTTCGTGTGCCATGGCCAGGATGCGACGCTGCAGGCCATCAAGCTCCTTGCCAATGAGGAGCTGTGGGCCCATCAGATCAGGCCCGGAGGGTTGGGGGCGGCGTGTCGCAAGGCCCGCCCGCTGGTCTTCCTCAACGCCTGCGAGGTCGGCCGACCCGGGGCTGGGCTTGCGGCGGTTGGGGGATTCGCCGCGTCGTTCATCGCCAGCGATGCCGCCGCGGTCATCGCTCCGTTGTGGGCCGTCGACGACGGAGTGGCTCACCAGGTGGCCGTGACCTTCTACCAGGCTGTGAAGAACAACCCCGCAACTCCATTCGCCGACATCCTGCGGGGACTGAGGTCACGCGCCTACGAAGACAACGGGGCCGACAGCTACGCAGCGTACTGCTTTTACGGTGACCCGAACGCATCTGCGGCGCGGACTTAAGGGGTGAACTACGCCTAGCGCACGGACTGCACTGCCGGTCAAATCCGGCCGGCCTTGACCAGACCCCAGTAGTGCTTGCCGAGGGCGGTCAGTCGGCAGCCGGTGGAATGCATTGCCGCATAATACATGTGCTCTTCGTCAATAGGCTCCACAAGCCGGCACGACCGGTACTTCTGCAGCCCGGAGAAGATTTTCTCGTTGGGGCTTGGGACTGAGTCGGCAGTGGGCTCGTACGTGGGGTCGAGAGGATAGTCATATTCCGGCGTGGGGAACCACTCGGTCAGCTTGCGCAGAACGTCCAGTGGGACTCGGGGATCGCACGTGCGGATGTCGTGTAGCCGGTCGACGTTGGCCTTGAAGGTCGGCCGCTGCTCCCACGCCCCGAAGGACTCCGACAGGTAGGAGTACAGACCGGCGACGTTCACGTGGCCGAGCACGTCGGCGGCGCCGGCGTCGAGCGCTCCCTCGAGGTAAGTGGAGAACAGCCCTCTCGCATCGCTTGTCTCCTGCGAGACCTGATCGTGGCGGCTGGCGGTCAGCACGGCCAATCCGTCGCGCAGATTGGCCAGACCGTTGTGCAGTGCCTCGATAGTGGTGGCGCCGCCCGAAAAACAGCAGTCCAGAATGACAGTGATCTCCGATATCTTGCTGCTGTTGATGCTGGCCAGGATCTCGGAAAACATCACCCCGGGCGTGGTGGGCGTGCCATCCGAAGTCGCCAGTGCCACACCGGTACTGGTCTGCGCACCGTGGCCGGCGAAGTACAACAAGGCAAAATCTGCCCCGTCGGCGAGGAGTTCGTCCACCATGACCAGCAGGTCGTCGCGGGACAATCGGGTGTTGGCGTCCGTCGCGACGGCGAGCCGGCACTCCAGGTTCGGACTCTGATCCTCATTCTTGGCCAGCAACGGGTGCATCGCGGCGGCATCGTTCGCACAGCCGTACAGCGGTGGGAAGTTCTTGTAGTCGTCGATTCCGACCAGCAGCGCTCTCTTCACGGAAGTTCTCCTCCACAGCGTGTAATCGGCACGATAGTGGGTTGGTCGGTGTTACGAATACGTACCGGACTACCTGTCTTGCTGTTTGCCGCGACAAATACCGGTCGGCAATTCAGTACGCACGCGCGACGTAGGCGAGCGCACCCGCGTCATCGTCGGTCTCGGGCAGCGATCCGTCGCTGAGCTGCAGGCACCTCACCGTGAGGCCACCAGTGGCGAGATCTTGTTCGCCCGAGCTGCCGACCAAGTCCCAGGGCAAGCGGGCGACGCCGGTCTGCGCTACATCCCGCGCCTGGTCGAGGGTGGTGCAGTCGGAGACGGTGGCATCGCGGCGTGCCGTCGCTGCTTCAAGCATGTCCGTCTGGATCCGGCCGGTCAGCCGCTGCGCCTCGGCTACGACGTTGTCGATGGCCACCTTGTTCTTGTCGCGGGTGTCTCGCCGGTAGAGCATGGCGGCGTTCTCCGCGAGATCCCGTGGGCCGAGTTCCACCCGGATCGGCACGCCCTGCAAGTCCCACTCGGTGGCCCGCCAGCCGAAGGCCTGGGCAACGTTGTCGTCCAGGCTGACCCGCACGCCACGCGCCCTCAGCTCGTCAACGAGGGCAGAGGCGGCACGGGTGACGGCTCCGTCGGTGTCCTTGACCACCACGACGACTACTTGGACCGGTGCCAGCGCAGGCGGCAGGACGAGCCCGAAGTCATCGCCGTGGCACATGATCAGTCCGCCAAGCATCCGCGTCGACGCGCCCCCCGAGGTGGTCCAGCAAAGCTCGGTCGCGCCCTCGGCGCTGGAGTAGCTGATGTTGAAGGCGCG
>JAVRPX010000666.1:0-2774 GCA_032161985.1 Mycobacterium sp. | reverse complement strand
CCTCGGTTTCCCAGGCGCTCGTGGTGATGCAGCGGCCGGACTCCCGGTCGACCAACATCGATAGGCCGATATATCCGTCCATGGCCTGGAGGGCCGGCATGACCTCGTCGCGGACGTACGCAATTCCGTCGTCGATCGACGAAGGTTGCGCCTGAATAGTGGTAGAGCGTGCGTACACGGTCCACCCCCCTCTTGTTGGGGCGGCGCCCCGGTGGCGCCACCGGACCATTCCTCAGCTTCCTCCCGCCGAGCAGCCGTTTCAATGGGTACTTCGCTACGTAAACGGGGATATTTCGGTTCGCAAATGAATGGTCCGTAGGCTGGAAGTGATGGAATCCGATGTGCTCGATATCGACACGTCGCGCCGACGGATCGTCGACCTCACGGACGCGGTGCGCTCGTTCTGCGGCGGGCATGGGGACGGCTTGTGCAACGTGTTCGCGCCGCACGCCACCGCGGGGGTGGCCATCATCGAGACCGGCGCCGGCTCCGATGATGATTTGGTCGACACGCTCGAGCGGCTGCTGCCGCGTGACGACAGTTACCGCCATGCGCACGGGTCGCCCGGGCACGGCGCCGACCATGTGCTGCCCGCGCTCGTGGCGCCCTCGGTGACCGTTCCGGTGCAGGCTGGCAAGCTGCTTCTTGGCACGTGGCAAAGCGTCGTGCTGGTCGACCTGAACAGGGACAACCCGAGGCGCACGGTCCGGCTGAGCTTTATCGACGGGTAGCCGGCACTGGACGCCGCGCCGGTTCGTTGACTTATTAGTGTGGCTACGGCGACCGGTACTGTAGTGCGGTCGAATAGTCGCAGGTAATTTGCAAAGCCACCCAGAAACGATGAGGACAGTAGGGACGTGCAGACACACGAGATCAGGAAGCGTTTCCTCGATCATTTCGTGAAGGCAGGCCACACCGAGGTGCCCAGTGCCTCGGTGATCCTCGACGACCCCAACCTGCTGTTCGTCAACGCCGGCATGGTGCAGTTCGTGCCTTACTTCCTAGGCCAGCGCACGCCGCCCTTCAACACGGCGACCAGCATCCAGAAATGCATCCGCACGCCCGATATCGACGAGGTCGGCATCACCACCCGGCACAACACGTTCTTCCAGATGGCCGGGAACTTCTCGTTCGGCGACTACTTCAAACGTCGCGCCATCGAGCTGGCGTGGACTCTGCTCACCAATCCCGTCTCTGAGGGCGGCTACGGGTTCGACCCCGAAACGCTCTGGGCCACGGTCTATTTGGATGACGACGAAGCCATCGAACTGTGGCAGGAGATCGCCGGGCTGCCAGCCGAGCGGATCCAGCGCCGCGGCATGGCCGACAACTACTGGTCGATGGGCATTCCTGGCCCGTGCGGCCCGTCGTCGGAGATCTACGTCGACCGCGGCCCCGAGTACGGCGTCGACGGCGGCCCGGTTGCCAACGAGGACCGCTACATCGAGATCTGGAATCTCGTGTTCATGCAGAACGAGCGGGGTGAGGGCACCTCCAAGGAGGACTTCGAGATCCTCGGGCCGCTGCCGCGCAAGAACATCGACACCGGTATGGGTGTCGAGCGGGTGGCGTGCTTGCTCCAAGGTGTGGACAACGTCTACGAGACTGACCTGTTGCGCCCGGTGATCGAGACTGTCGCCGCGGTCGCGCCGCGCGGATACAGCGTCGGCAACCACGAGGACGACGTGCGCTACCGGATCATCGCCGACCACAGCCGCACCGCCGCGATCCTGATCGGCGACGGCGTCAGCCCTGGCAATGACGGCCGCGGTTACGTGCTGCGGCGGCTGCTGCGCCGCGTCATCCGCTCGGCCAAGCTGCTCGGCATCGACGACCCGATCGTCGGCGAACTGATGACAACCGTGCGCGATGCGATGGGCCCGTCGTACCCCGAACTCGTCACCGACTTCGACCGGATCCACCGCATCGCGGTCGCCGAGGAGACCGCGTTCAACCGCACCCTGGTGTCGGGCTCGCGGCTGTTCGACGAGGCCGCCCGCTCGACCAAGGCCTCTGGCGCGACGGTCCTTTCGGGTACGGACGCGTTCACATTGCACGACACCTACGGCTTCCCACTGGAATTGACACTCGAGATGGCCGCCGAGTCCGGCCTGAGTGTCGATGAAGAAGGCTTCCGCGGTCTGATGGCCGAACAGCGCCAACGCGCCAAGGCCGATGCGGCCGCGCGCAAACAGGCGCACGCCGATCTGTCGGAATACCGCGAGCTGGTCGACACCGGCCCGACAGAGTTTACCGGCTTCGGCGAATTGAGTTCCGAGGCAAAGATTCTCGGTATCTTTGTCGACGGCAAGCGGGTTCCGGTAGTGGCGCATGACGGCCATGGCGCCGATCGCGTCGAGCTGATCCTCGACCGAACCCCGTTTTACGCCGAGTCGGGCGGCCAGATCGCCGATGAGGGCAGCATCGTGGGGACCGGCTCGTCTGGGACATCCAGGGCGGCCGTCAGCGACGTGCAGAAGATCGCCAAAACGCTGTGGGCGCACCGCGTCAACGTCGAGTCCGGCGAATTCGTGGAGGGCGACACCGTCGTCGCAGCCGTCGACCCTCGCTGGCGGCACGGCGCGACGCAGGGTCATTCCGGCACCCACATGGTGCACGCCGCGCTGCGACAAGTGCTGGGCCCCAATGCTGTTCAGGCCGGCTCGCTGAACCGGCCCGGCTATCTGCGGTTCGACTTCAACTGGCAGGGCTCGTTGACCGACGACCAGCGGACCCAGATCGAGGAAGTCACCAACGAGGCCGTCGAGGCCGAC
>JAVRPX010000665.1:0-3201 GCA_032161985.1 Mycobacterium sp. | reverse complement strand
CGCTCGATCTCATCTCCAACGGCCGAGTGGAGTTCGGTACCGGCGAGTCCTCGTCGGTGGGCGAGCTCGGTGGATTCGGCATCGATCCCGCCGACAAACGGACCATGTGGGAAGAGGCACTCGAAGTGTCGATCCGATGCATGATCGAGGAGCCCTTCACCGGCTTCAAGGGTCAACACATCGAAATGCCGCCGCGCAACGTCGTTCCCAAGCCGCTTCAGAACCCGCACCCGCCGGTGTGGGTCGCGTGCACCCGGCCGGCATCTGTGCAGATGGCCGCGCAACGGGGCCTCGGCGCCCTGAGTTTCGCCTACACCGGTCCCGGTCCGCTCACCGAGCGAGTCAACGGTTACTACAAGGAGTTTGAAGAGAACGGCGCCCCCGTCACCCCGCAGATGAACCCCAATATTCTCGCCATCGGCGGCGACCTCTCGATGATGGTGGCGCCAACCGATGAGCAAGCCGTCGAACGGCTCGGTATGGGGGGCGGATTCTTCGCGTTCGGCATCATGCACTACTACATGACCGGCATGCACACGCCGGGACGGACCGGTGTCTGGAAACGGCACCTCGAAGAGATCGAGAAGGATCCGACCATCGTGTACGGCCCTGGCCGGGGGCCGATCGGCAGCCCCGCCACGGTGCGTGAGTTCTTGCGTGGCTACGAGGAGAGCGGCGTCGACGAACTGATCGTGTTGCTCACCCCTCGCACCCACGACGCGACAATGGAATCCATCGAGTTGATGGGCAAGGAGGTTCTGCCCGAGTTCATCGAGCGCGACGAGAAGGCGGTCGCCGAGAAGGCGAAGCGGCTGGAGCCGACTATCGAGAGGGCTGAGGCCCGCAGGCAGCCCTCGAAGGCCCCGGCGTTCGACGAGAGCTACGCATTCGGCGGTCTTCCCACCGGGCGCGAGAACTACACCGCCAATGAGGTGTCCCTGGCGATGGACGAAATGAATGCCGGGATCGAAGCCGCGGCGACGAAACTCAAGTCAGGAGAGGGCTGGACGAGCAGAAACCCGACCGCCGACAAGAAATGAACCATGGGCCAGATTGACGAGATGTGGCGCTATGACGGCCGCCGCGCGGTCGTCACCGGTTGCGCGTCGGGCATCGGGGCCGACGTCGCGCGTCAGCTCACCGAACTCGGCGCTGAGGTTGTTGGGCTCGATGTGCGGCAGCCGGCGTTGCCGCTCAAGGAGTTCCACGAGGTCGACCTGGCCGACCCAGCGTCGATCGACCAAGCCGCCGCATCGATCAGGGGTCAGATCGACGCCCTCTTCAATATCGCAGGCGTGTCGTCCGGCATCGGCGACCCGTTGCGGGTGGTCACCATCAACTTCTTAGGTGCCCGGAGGTTCACCGAAGCGCTGGTCCCGATGATGCCGCCCGGCTCGGCCATCGCCAATGTGTCATCGCTGGCGGCATCGGGCTACCGGGAAAACGCCGACGTGACGGCGGGTCTGCTGGACACTGTGACAATGGCCGAGGGCATCGAATGGTGTCAGCGCAATCCGGATCCCGTCGCCGACGGTGGCGGCTACCGGCTGTCCAAAGAAGCGATCATCCTCTACGGGATGGCCAATGTCGCAGCGCTGGGCGCCAAAGGGATTCGGATCAACTGCACCGCGCCAGGTGTCACCGATACACCGATCCTCGATCAGCTTCGGACCGCCTACGGACCGGAGTTCCTGGACGCCTTCCGGACGCCGCTAGGACGAACCGCCGGACCTGACGAACAGGCCAGTGTTCTGGTCTTCCTGAACAGCAAGGCCGCCAGCTACATCACCGGACAGGTGATCTGGGTGGACGGCGGCACGATTGGTGAGACGGACCTCGCCGGATCGGTAGGACGACGATGACGTGGACAGGTGGGAGAGGCGAGTAATGGCCAGCATGAGCGACTTTCGGCGCGTTGCCGACGACGTCCGGAACTGGGGTCGTTGGGGCGACGCCGACGAACTCGGGACGCTGAACTTCATCACGGCCGAGAGGGTGGCCGAGGCGGCCGGCCTCGTCAAGCACGGCAAGGTCTTTCCGCTCGGGGTGGACTTCGGTTCGTCGGGGCCGCAGGGTGCGTTCCACTTCCGGCAGAACCCGCTGCACGTGATGACCATCGACGGTGGCGACGCGGCCACGTTGCTCGAGTACGGCCCGAAGTGGTTGCAGAACCCCGCTGCGGGCCAGTTGGCCGGGTACTTCGAGGGCAACCCGATGCGGTTCAACGACGACATCATCATCATGCCGTTGCAAGCCGCCACGCAGTGGGATGCACTCTCGCACGTCTACTACGAGGACTTCCTCTACAACGGCTTCCCTGCGAATTCGGTGACAAGCACGGGCGCCTTCTACTGCGGCATCGACAAGGTCGACCGCAAGGGCATCACGTCGCGGGGTGTGCTGCTCGATATCGTTCGACTGCGCGGTGTCGACACCTTCTGCAAGATCGGTGACCCGATCACTCCGGACGAACTCGACGCGGCCGCCATGGCGCAGGGCGTCACGGTGCGGCGGGGTGACATCGTGTTGGTCAGAACGGGTTGGTGGGCCAGGTTTTTGGAGACCGGGAACGGCGCCGAGCCCGGCGCGGGCCTGGACTGGACGTGCGCGTCATGGCTGCATGACCACGAGGTGGCCGCGGTCGCCGCCGACAACCTGATGGTCGAGAACCCCATGTCGGGTGTCGAGGGCGCGTTCCTCCCCATGCACATGCTGTGCCTGCGCGACATGGGTCTGATGCTCGGCGAGTACTGGGATCTCACGGCGTTGGCCGCCGACTGCGCCGCAGACGAGGTGTACGAATTTCAGCTCATCGCACCGCCGTTGCGGGTCACCGGTGCGGTCGGCTCACCCATCAACCCGATCGCGATCAAGTAGGTAGGACATGACTGCTAGCACAACCACGGGCGGTGCGCCACTGGTCGTCGGCCTCGGCGGCACATTGCGGGCAAACTCGTCCACGGAGCGCGCGCTGCGGTATTGCCTGGAATCCGTGGAACAGCAGGGCGGACGCACGAAGTTCTTCAGTGGCCCGGACCTTGACCTGCCGATGTACGCACCGCACGAGTTGGAGCGCACTCCGAAGGCGCTGGAGCTGGTCGGTGCGCTGCGTGACGCCGATGCCGTCGTCGTCGGATCACCCGGCTACCACGGCGCGATATCCGGATTGGTCAAGAACGCGCTGGATTACATCGAAGACCT
>JAVRPX010000664.1:0-4898 GCA_032161985.1 Mycobacterium sp. | reverse complement strand
ATCGCCGAGAACTACTCCGACCACGACATGGTCGTGGTGTCGCCCGACTCCGGCCGCGTTCGAGTGGCCGAGAAGTGGGCCGACGCGCTGGGCGGCGTGCCGCTGGCCTTCATTCACAAGACCCGCGACCCGCTGGTGCCCAACCAGGTGAAGTCGAACCGGGTGGTCGGTGACGTCAAAGGCAAGACGTGCATCCTGACCGACGACATGATCGACACCGGCGGAACCATTGCGGGCGCGGTCAAGCTGCTTCACGAAGACGGCGCAGGCGACGTCATCATCGCCGCGACACATGGAGTGCTCTCCGAACCCGCGTCGCAGCGGCTGGCAGAGTGCGGCGCCCGCGAGGTGATCGTCACCAACACGCTGCCGGTCGGCGAGGACAAGATGTTCCCGCAGCTGACCGTCCTGTCCATCGCCCCCCTGCTGGCCAGCACCATCCGGGCGGTATTCGAGAACGGTTCTGTGACAGGGCTGTTCGACGGGTCGGCATAGTGGCACAAGGCTTCACCATCTATCACAATCCCCGCTGCACGACCTCGCGTAAGACGTTGGATCTGTTGCGGGACAACGGCATCGAACCGAACGTGGTCCAGTACCTCAAAACCCCACCGTCACGGGCGCAGCTGGTCACGATGATCAAGGACGCGGGCATCGACGTCCGCACGGCGGTGCGCAAGCGGGAATCGCTTTACGAGGAGCTGAACCTCGCCGATGCCAGCGACGACGAACTGCTCGACGCGATGGCAAAGCACCCGATCCTGATCGAGCGCCCATTCGTCGTCACCCCCAAGGGCACCCGGCTGGCCCGGCCGATCGACGCTGTTCGCGAGATTTTGTGAGGGCGGGTCGCTGCGCGGCAGCCGTGGCGCTTGCGGTAGTCGCCGCGACGGGCTGCGGCGCGGAAACGCCTGACTATCACTCGGTCTGGTCGACGTCGAGCACGCCGCCGCCGCCGCCAACCACCGCCGGGGCGCCGGTGCCGATCGCCAAGTTCCTCGAGGATGCGGGCGTCAAAGGCGAGCCCGTCGCGCCAGACAAGCTCACCGATCTGACGGTGACGATGCCGCGGCCGAAGGGCTGGCAGCAGTACAGCAATCCGAACTTCGCGCCGGGAACGCAGGTGATCGCCAAGGGCGACACCTACCCGACCGCCATGTTGGTGGTGGTGAAGCTCTCCGGCGACTTCGACGTCAACGAGGCCATCAAGCATGGCTACGTCGACGCGGAACTGTCGCAGAACTTCAAGCGGCTCAATGCCTCCACCGACAACTGGCACGGCTTTCCGTCGTCGATGATCGAGGGCAGCTACGACCTCAACGGCCAGCGCATGCACAGCTATAACCGCATCGTCGTTCCCACCGGCGCCCCGCCGGCGAATCAGCGGTATCTCGTGCAATTCACCGTGACCGGGTACGCGGAGAAAGCCGCGGAGCAGGGGCCGGACATCGAGGCGGTCATCGGCGGTTTCAACGTCGCCGTGCCCGGCGCACCGCCGAAGTAGGCGCTGTACAAGAGTCTTGGGCCGTTCAATGAGCCGGAGCGGTGAGGGTGCCGAGACGGCGCATTGCGTGCCAGCGGAGCCGCACTCCGTAGAACGCCGACGCGACAGACTGAATGACAACGAAGTACATCATCTGCCGGTAAACGATTTGTTGGAGCGGCATCGTCCACAGCGGTCGCAGCGGTTCACGATCCAACCTGAATGCGTACATCGCACATACGAGCTGAGCGACGAGGAATCCAAACCATGTGCCCCAGATGATTACGACGTCTTCAGTGAAGAATGAGAAGCCAGCAGCGACGTCCACCACGGGCGCGGTGAGCGGCAGCAGCACCTGAAACAACAGCAGGTACGGCAGTCCCCGGCGACCGAGTTTGCCTGCTTGACCGCGTTCGACAACGGCGTGACGGTGCTTCCACATCGACTGCAGAGTTCCGTAGCACCAGCGGTACCGCTGGCGCCAAAGCTGCGAAAGCGTTGCAGGCGCTTCGGTCCACGCCACCGCGTTGGGTGCATAGACTACGCGCCAGCCATCGCGGCACAACGCCATCGTAAGGTCGGTGTCTTCGGCTAATGTGTCGTCACTGACTCCGCCGGCTCGTTCGACCGCAGCGCGGCGGAACGCCCCGATCGCGCCCGGCACAGTCGGCATGCATTCCAGGACATCGAACATGCGGCGGTCAAGATTGAAACCCATTACGTATTCCAGATGTTGCCACGCTCCGAGCAGTCCGTCGCGGTTGGCCACCTTGGTGTTTCCCGACACCGCGCCCACTTCGGGATCGGCAAACGGTTTCACCAGTTCGCGCAGCGTATCCGGCCTGAACACAGTGTCGCCGTCGACGAGCACGAGGGTCTCGTATCGAGCCGCTGCGATCCCCGCATTGAGCGCTGAGGGCTTACCGCCGTTTTCCTTGCGAATCAACGTGACCCGGTCGAGGTCGAGTGAACGCACGATGTCACTGGTGTCGTCCGTCGATCCGTCGTCGACCACGATCACTTCGTATTCTGGGTAGTCCAAGCTTGTCAGTGATCTGACACATGCTTCGATGCCAAGACGCTCGTTGAAGGCCGGCACAACGATCGTGACACCGGGCAATGATTCTGGCTGTGAGACTGCGCTTTTAGCCCGCCTTGCATGGCCTCGCGCATACGCAATCAGTACGCCGATCCGGATAAGTGCCAACACTCCCGCAGTTATGAAGAACACCTTCAACACGAACGAGAACCACAGCGAGAGCTGCACGACGCCGAGTGTGATTGTGCCGCGGATGCGCTGGCCAGGGGTCGCCGGGACCCAAGGTGATTGATTGCCCGTGGCTCGCGAGATGGTGGTGAATTGGAAGCCCCGCTGTTGCAGTTGAGGTATCAGCTTCTCCAGCGCCGCAACGGTTTCCGATCGATCGCCACCGCCGTCATGAAACATCACGACAGCCCCGTCGTCACCTTGCGGCGTCGCGGCGGCGACGATCTTGTCGACGCCTGGGCGCGCCCAGTCCTTTGTATCTCGATCCGCGAGAACGACGAGGTACGGGCCGATGCCGGATACAGAATGCCAAATCGGATAATTGATATCGGCAATCTCGGAGGAAAACGGAGGCCGCATGAGATGGGTCAGATACCCGGTCGCCGAGGCGATGGCGAACTGGGTTTGATCTAGTTCGAGCCGCCGCTGCCAGTGGGGAATGCCCCCGATGTCGGGATGTGTAAAGGTGTGAACCCCTATTTCGTCACCACCGCTAACCATGCGGCGCAGCACATCGGTATGGCCAGGAATTCTCGATCCGATCACGAAAAACGTTGCTGGGACGTGGAATCGTTCGAGTACGTCAAGTATCCGTTCGGTGTCGGTGTCGGGGCCGTCGTCGAAGGTCAACGCGACGGTCCTCGGCGGTAGTCGAACACCGCCCCGATCGAGCGCTTCGCCGTTGAGAATCGGTCCGCCCTCGACCACCGCCTCGGGAACTTCGTCGGCGGTGCCGTCGGTCTTGTAGTGCTGGGGTTGCTCCCCGCGATGGCCGCCCGTTACCGCCGCCACGCCCAGCATCACCACGACGCCGACGAGAAGCGCCGTCAGCAGAAGCCAGTGCGATTTGGGTGAGGGACGGGTCACTGCGGTGGCCCATTGCCAGCGGGAGGCCCATGGCCGGCAGGTGGCCCGTGCTGAGCGTCAGGACCGTCACTGCCGGATTGGCCGGGAGGTTGCACTGGCCGGTTGGGCGGAGTCGGCCGAGTGGTGGGCGTGTTAGGCGTCGGTGCAGGGGTGGACGTCGCCGCGGCAGACGGTGGCGGGGTTGTCGCACTGGACGCCGATTGGGGTGCCTGACTCGGCCGAGGTGTCGATATTTGCGGCACCGACGTCTGGTCGGCCGTCGCCGGGTCGAGCCGGGCCGACGTTGGCGGTGATTGGACGTCGGGCTCGACAGGTGTTTGCGCGGACGGTGGAACGTCCGTGCGCGGCACACCGGCCACACTGAAGTCGGGGTGTGTTGGTTCTTGATGCGGCCGCGGAGTTTGGTCGATGGGCACCGTCGCTGGTCGCATGAATCCCGGCAACGGCACGCCGCCGATGAGTGACACCGCGGTCACGGCGACCAAAATCAGAAGCAGTGCTGTCATCGCTCGAGCGGCAACGCGGACTGCCTTGACTCGGCGCCCGGTCGCGTCAACGAATACGGGGGACGCAGCAATCGTCACAGTCGACAAGGTGTTCCCCCATGTCTTGCGGATTTCCAGTGATAGCCCCGGGTGCACTCTAGACGATCGGCCCGCAGGTTTGGTCGCGTTAGCAATCTCTGTGCGAATGCAAATTTGGCAGGTGACGAACCCGCATTAGGCTTCGTGCCATGAGTGAGTGGACCGCCGCAGATCTGCCTTCGTTCGCCGGACGCACCGTGATCGTCACCGGCGCCAACAGTGGCCTCGGTGAGGTCACCGCACGTGAGCTGGCCCGCGTCGGGGCCAAGGTCATCCTGGCTGTGCGCAACACGGACAAGGGCGACGCTGCGGCCGCGGGCATGACCGGTGACGTCGAGGTCCGCAGGCTCGACCTGCAGGACCTCGCGTCCATCCGCGAGTTCGCCGAGGGGGTCGACGCGGTCGACGTCCTGATCAACAACGCGGGCATCATGGCGGTGCCCCTCGCACGGACCGTCGACGGCTTCGAGAGCCAGTTCGGCACCAACCACCTCGGCCACTTCGCCTTGACCAACCTGCTGCTCCCGAAGGTGTCCGACCGGGTCGTCACCGTGTCGTCGATGATGCACCTCGTCGGCAAGATCAGCCTCAAGGATCCGAACTGGGAGGCGCGGCCCTACTTCGCGTGGCCGGCCTACGGTCAGTCCAAGCTGGCCAACCTGCTGTTCACCAGTGAGTTGCAGCGCAAACTCAACGC
>JAVRPX010000663.1:0-9500 GCA_032161985.1 Mycobacterium sp. | reverse complement strand
CGGTCGACACCTTCGACGACACGAGCAGGATGTACGGATCCTCGAGGACCGCTTCCTGACGCTCGGCGTCGGTGACGAAGTAACCCGAGATGTAGCCCTTGTCGAAGCGCATGCCCTCGGTCAGCTCGAGCTGAAGGCCGAACGTGTTGGACTCCTCGACGGTGATGACACCCTCGTTGCCGACCTTGTCCATGGCCTCGGCGATCAGCTCGCCGATCTGGGTGTCTCCGGCCGAGATCGCGGCGGTGGCAGCGATCTGCTCTTTGGTCTCGACCTCTTTGGCCGACTTGAGCAGCGTCTCGGTGATCTTGTCGACGGCCTTCTCGATGCCGCGCTTCAGGCCGAGCGGGTTGGCACCCGCTGCGACGTTGCGCAGGCCCTCACGAACGAGCGCTTGGGCGAGCACGGTGGCGGTGGTGGTGCCGTCGCCTGCGACATCGTCGGTCTTCTTGGCGACTTCCTTGACCAGCTCAGCGCCGATCTTCTCGTACGGGTCCTCCAGCTCGATCTCCTTGGCGATGGACACACCATCGTTGGTGATCGTGGGGGCGCCCCACTTCTTCTCCAGGACGACGTTGCGGCCCTTGGGGCCCAACGTCACCTTTACCGCGTCGGCGAGGGCGTTAAGGCCCCGCTCGAGGCCGCGACGGGCCTCTTCGTCATACGCAATTGTCTTGGCCATTGCGAAGTGATTCCTCCGGATTGGGGATGCACGTCTTATTGGTCGGGTTCAGTGCCCGCGACGGACGGCTGGGATGTGCTCCGCGCGTGCGGCCCCAAGCCTCACCGTCCCGACCTAGCACTCACTGGTCGCGAGTGCCAACTGCATTTCTAGCACTCGACCAGGGAGAGTGCAAGGTCGTTCACCCCGCGCGCAGCCCATCCAGCACGACGTCTGTCAACCGCTCGGCCGCGTCGTCGTTGTAACTCTGTATCGCCTGCATTCCGACCATGAGTGCCTTTACGTCTGCCACCCCGACGTCTTTTCGCGCGGTACCCGCTTGTTGGGCCGCACGCAGCAACTCGCCAAGGAGGTCCCTGAACTGTTGCTCGGTGTCGTTGACCTCAATGCCCGAGCCCGCGAGCGTGTCGACGAGGCCGCGGTTCGTGGCGCTCCATTCCACGGCCGAGCGCAGAAAGATGAACAGCGCCTCACCCGGATTGCCTTCTTCGAGCAGTGCATGTCCCCCGTCGATGATGCGCTGCATCTGGTCGGCGATCACCGCCGCGACCAGGTCTTCCTTGGCGGGGAAATGCCGATAGACCGTTCCGGCGCCGACGCCAGCGCGGCGGGCGATCTCGTCGATCGGTACCGACAACCCGTCGGCGGCAAAGGCTTCAAGGGCAGCTTCCAGCACGCGCGCCCGGTTCCGGGCCGCGTCGGCGCGCAGGGGCCGTTCGGGTTGAGCCACGTCACATCACCTCGGGAATTGACAAAGCGGGGCGCGCGTTCCGTATCCTTGTAAGCAACCGGGGCGCACGCTCCGTTTAGCCATTCTAACCAGGAGACCCTCATGTCCAAGTGGACAACCGCCAACATCCCGGACCAGAGCGGCCGCATCGTCGTCATCACCGGTGCCAACACCGGGCTCGGCTACGAGACGGCTAAGGCGCTCGCCGCGAAGGGCGCGCATGTCGTGCTCGCCGTGCGCAACATCGAGAAGGGCAGGGCGGCGGCCGACCTCATCACCAGGGCCACTCGCAACGCAAGCCTCACCGTGCAGGAACTCGACCTGTCGTCGCTGGACTCCGTGCGCGCCGCCGTCGACGAGCTGCGCTCTACCCACGACTCCATCGACCTGCTCATCAACAACGCAGGGGTGATGATGACGCCGAAGGCGACCACCAAGGACGGCTTCGAATTGCAGTTCGGCACCAATCATCTCGGCCACTTCGCGCTCACCAACCTGCTGCTCGATCGCGTGCTGGCGGCTCCGGGCTCCCGCATCGTGACGGTCAGCAGCGTCGGCCATCGCTTCGCCCGCCGAGGAATCCGCTTCGACGACCTCCAATGGGACCGCGATTACAGCCGGGTCGGCGCCTACGGGCAGGCCAAGCTGGCCAACCTGATGTTCACGTACGAATTGCAGCGCCGCCTACAAGGCACCAACAACATCGCCGTCGCGGCACACCCGGGCGGCTCCAATACCGAGCTGGCACGCAATCTGCCCGCCGCGATGCGCGGGCTCACCACTGTGCTGGCGCCGCTGATGCAAGGTCCGGACATGGGCGCGCTGCCGACACTGCGGGCGGCAACCGATCCCGGCGTGCTCGGCGGGCAGTACTTCGGCCCCGACGGATTCGGCGAACAACGGGGCTACCCGAAAGTCGTGGCGTCCAGCGCGGCGTCCCACGACACCGACGCGCAGCGCCGACTGTGGGCGGTGTCGGAGGAGCTCACTTCGGTGGTGACTCCCGTCGGCTGAATGTGGCAGGCTGGCCTGCGATGTCACTAGTCGTGCCGCCGTATCCGCCAGCCCGCTACCCCAAAGACGAACCGGAGGTCAGTGCCTGGCTTCGGCGGGGCACTGATCCACCGGATTACAACTCATTCGGTCTCGTCAAATACCACTACCTGGCGAACCAACAAGCCACCGACGGCGACTACGGGCTGTACCGCGTCGACATCGCGCCGAAGGGCGGCGGGCCGGGCCCGCACTTTCACCGCGCCATGTCAGAGGCGTTCTTCGTGTTGTCGGGGACGGTCAAGCTGTACGACGGGAACGACTGGATCGACGGGCGCCCGAACGACTTCCTCTACGTTCCACCCGGCGGCATCCACGGCTTCCGCAACGAGGCCGACGAGCCTACATCGATCCTGATGCTGTTTGCTCCTGGCGCACCGCGCGAGCACTACTTCGAGGGCATGGCCCAGCTTGGCGACATGACCGAAGAGGAGCGTCGGGCGTGGTTCGTCAACAACGACAACTTCTTCATCGAATAGCAGTCGGCGCCAAGCACTTTGCCAGATACGGTGCCGTACGGCTGCGTTTCGCACGTGCCACCTTCTCCGGCGGGCCTGCGGCAACGACTCGACCGCCGTCATTGCCCGCGCCCGGTCCGAGGTCGATCACCCAGTCCGCACCCGCGACCATCCGCATGTCGTGTTCGGCCACCACCACGGTATTGCCCGCGTCGACGAGGCGGTGCAGTTGACGATCGAGCAGATCCACATCGGCGGGGTGCAGCCCGGTCGTCGGCTCGTCGAGGACGTAGAGGGTATGTCCCCGCCGGGGCCGCTGCAGTTCGGAGGCGAGCTTGATCCGCTGGGCTTCGCCACCCGACAGTTCGGTCGCGGGCTGTCCGAGTCGTAGGTATCCCAACCCGACCTCGCGCAGTGTGGTCAGGCTGCGCGCCGCGTTGACGACGTCGGCGAGAAATTCCGAGGCCTCATCGACTGTCATCGCGAGCACGTCGGCGATCGTACGGTCGCGGTAACGCACCTCGAGTGTCTCGTCGGAGTAGCGCGCACCTTGACACTCCGGGCATGTGGCGTATGTGCCGGGCAGGAACAACAATTCGACGGAAACAAACCCCTCCCCCTGACAGGTGGGACAACGGCCTTCGGCCACGTTGAACGAAAACCGGCCCGCGGTCCAACCGCGGCGACGCGCCTTCGGGGTCGCGGCGAATTCGCGGCGCACGGCGTCGAACAAGCCGGTGTAGGTCGCCAGCGTCGAGCGCGGCGTGCGTCCGATCGGACGCTGGTCGACCGATACCAGCCGGTTGATCTCCTCGACCCCCTCGGCCGTCACACCGAAGCTCGCGTCGTGATCCAGATCGACGATTCCGCTGTCGGCTTCGTCCTCATCGGAGTCGGCCGGCTCGACCGCGCGTCCGGTGCCAAGCTGGCTGTTGACGACATCGCCGAGAACCTTGACGACAAGCGTCGACTTGCCTGAACCGGACACACCGGTGACCGCGGTGTACACACCCAGTGGCAGGTCCACATCGAGGTTCCTCAGATTGTGGAAGCAGATCCCGCGCAGCCGCAACCGCGCAGACCGCGTGCGGGGTTGACGAGATGCCGGCCCCGCCCCGTCGAAAAGGTACCTGCGAGTGACCGACCCCTCGATGTCGGCGAGACCCGGCACCGGCCCGCTGTAGAGCACGTCGCCGCCGAGCTCTCCCGCCCCGGGTCCGACGTCGACGATCCAATCGGCACGGCGTACCACGTCCATATCGTGCTCGACTACGAACAACGAATTGCCCGCCCGCCGAAGGCGATCCAGCACGTCGAGTAGCGGCTCGGCATCGGCGGGGTGCAGCCCAGCCGACGGCTCGTCGAGCACATAGAGCACGCCGAACAAGCCTGCACGCAGTTGAGTGGCCAGCCGCAACCGCTGCAATTCGCCGGGTGACACCGTCGGCGTGCGGCGACTGAGCGTGAGATAGCCGAGGCCGAGATCTATGAGTACCTGCAGGCGGGCGACGAGGTCGGCGGCGATCATGGTCGCCACTTCAGTCAGCTCACCGGATTTCGTGGACTCGTAGGCGGCAGCGGCATCGGTGCGGGTAGCCGTCGGGCGCAGCGCGTCCGCGAGGTCGGCCAGCGGCATCGCGGCGTAGTCGGCGATGTTACGCCCGGCGAATGTCACCTCCAGGGCCTCGGGCCGCAGCCCGGAACCGTGGCAGCGCGGGCATTCGACGCTGTCGACGAACTGCAGCACGCGGCGGCGCATCATCGCGCTGTGCGAGTTGGCCAACGTGTGGCGGACGTGGCGCTCGGCGCTGGAGAACGTGCCGTTGTAGTAGTAATCGGCCTGAACGGGGTGCTGGCCCGGGTCAATCTCGACGGTCGGCTGCTCCTCGGTGAACAGAATCCAATTGCGTTGCCGCTTAGGAAGTTTCCGCCAGGGCCTATCGATGTCGTAGCCGAGCGTGACGAGTATGTCGCGTAGATTCTGGCCCTGCCACGCCCCCGGCCATGCGGCGACGGCGCCTTCGCGGATGGTCAGCGATGGGTCTGGTACCAGAGTCTCTTCGGTCACCCGGTGGATCCGTCCGAGCCCGTGGCACTCGGGGCACGCACCGACTGCGGTGTTTGGGGAGAACGCGTCGGAGTCCAGTCGTTCTGTGGTTCCGCGGGGGTAGGTTCCGGCGCGGGAGAAAAGCATCCTCAACAAGTTCGACAGGGTGGTGACGGTGCCGACCGTCGACCGCGACGTCGCCGAACCCCGGCGCTGCTGCAATGCGACTGCGGGCGGTAGCCCGGTGATGTCATCCACTTTCGGCGCGCCGGTGGGCAACAGCAGGCGTCGGGCGTACGGAGCGACCGATTCGAAGTAGCGGCGCTGCGCCTCGGCATAGATGGTCCCGAAGGCGAGTGACGACTTGCCGGATCCGGAGATCCCGGTGAACGCGACCAGCGCGTCACGCGGGGCTGCGACGTCGACACCCCGTAAGTTATGCACTCGCGTCCCGTAAACGCGCACGCAGGGGTCGATGTCGTCAGTGCTGGGGTAGGACTTTTCTGTCATCGTGGGCAAATGAGTACCCACCCTGCCGCCCGACAAGCATGGTGTTTGCTGCTCGGACACGGCCCAGGGTTGCTCAATCATTCCCGTGTTCAGCTCCGCGCGGATGCACAACCGGTACCAGTTTGCCTTCAGCCCAGCGAAACGTTTACCGGACGACTCGTTCTCCAGTAGAGATGCGAACCCGTAATCCCTTGCGCTAGGCTGCTGTCCGATCAGTGAGGAGCTTTGGGTGCGGGCTTATGCAGCGCCCGACACCCAGGCTTTGCGGAGCTGGCAGCGTCGGGCATTGGTGCGATATCTTGGCGCCAGACCACGCGATTTCCTTGCCGTCGCCACTCCGGGCGCAGGTAAGACGGCGTTTGCCCTTCGCATCGCCGGAGAGTTGCTGGCCGACGATACTGTCGAGCGAATCACCGTCGTCGTGCCGACCGAACACCTCAAGACACAGTGGGCCCGGGCAGCCGCGTCCGTGGGGATCGCGCTGGATCCGAAGTTCACCAACTCGTCGGCGCGGACGTCGTCGGAGTACCACGGCGTCGTCGTCACCTACGCGCAGGTGGCCAGCCACCCCACCCGACACCGGGTGCGCACCGAGAATTACCGAACCCTGGTCGTTTTCGACGAGAGCCACCACGGCGGTGACGCGAAGAGCTGGGGCGAGGCCATCCGTGAGGCCTTTGAAGATGCGGCGCGACGCCTCGCTCTCACCGGCACGCCATTTCGCAGCGACGACAGCCCGATCCCGTTCGTCAACTACGAGCCCGACAGCGAAGGGTTGCTGCGCTCGCAGGCCGACCACACCTACGGCTACGCGGAGGCCCTTGCCGACGGCGTGGTCCGCCCCGTGGTGTTCCTGGCGTACTCGGGTGAGGCGCGGTGGCGGGACAGCGCGGGCGAGGAACATGCGGCACGCCTTGGCGAACCGCTCAATGCCGAGCAGACCGCCCGCGCGTGGCGCACTGCATTGAACCCGGCTGGCGAATGGATGCCCGCGGTCATCGCGGCCGCCGACACCCGGCTACAGCAGAAACGCCAACATGTGCCCGATGCGGGCGGAATGGTCATAGCCGCCGATCAAACGACCGCTCGCGCCTACGCCGATCTGCTCACCAAGATCACCGGTGAGGCGCCGACGGTGGTGCTCTCCGACGACCCCGGTTCCTCTGATCGCATCAGCCAATTCTCGGCTGGTACCGGCCGCTGGCTGGTCGCGGTGCGGATGGTGTCGGAGGGCGTCGACGTGCCAAGGCTGGCCGTCGGGGTTTATGCGACGAGCGCGTCGACGCCGCTGTTCTTCGCACAGGCGATCGGCCGGTTCGTCCGGTCCCGCCGACCCGGGGAGACGGCGAGCATCTTCCTGCCGTCGGTGCCCAACCTGCTGCTGCTGGCCAGTGAGATGGAGACCCAGCGCAACCACGTGCTTGGCAAACCACACAGGGAGTCCCAGGACGACGAGGAGTACATCGAGCGACGCAAGTCCGAGCCCAGTGAAATGGGCAATGGCTTCGAGTCGCTTGGCGCGGACGCCGAACTGGATCAGGTGATCTTCGACGGCTCATCCTTTGGCACCGCGACCCCGGCGGGCAGCGAGGAGGAGGCGGACTATCTCGGCATCCCGGGCCTGCTCGACACGAATCAGATGCGAGACCTGTTGCGGCGCAGGCAAGAAGAGCAGCTCGACCGTCGGAGCCGCGCAGTCGGCGACATCGAATCGAGCACGGCAAGTCCTTTGAATTCGCGGCCATCAATGCATGGGCAGCTGCGGGAGCTTCGCCGGGAGCTCAACGCGCTCGTGTCGATCGCACATCACCGCACCGGCAAGCCGCACGGCTGGATCCACAACGAGCTGCGCCGGGTGTGCGGTGGCCCGCCGATGGCTGCGGCGACGACCGATCAGCTCAAGGCCCGCATCGAAGCGGTGCGCTCACTCACGGCCTAGGCCACACCCGCCACATCAGCATCGCGGCGAGCTTCACCATGCAAGTGCAGAACGTGGTCCCGCATGCGGGACCACGTTTGAGATAGCGCTATTCCTCGAGCCGCGCCACGGCGAGGTCGGCCAGGTGCTTCAGCGAGTTGTCCAAGTGCTGAGCGTCAAACGGCGGGAACCCGATGTGTTCGCGCAGATGCGGCGGCACCCTGGACCAGTCGTAGGTCAGCGTGACTTCTGTTTGTGACGGCGTCACTGGCGACAAGTCGTAGCGCCAGATCCATCCGCCGAAGTCGAGAGCTGCGTCGTCGGTGCCCTGACCCGGCTGCCACGCGATGGCGCGCGGCGGATCGAACACCTCGACCCGGTTCGCCATCTCGTAGTACTTGTCGGGGTGGTTGTCGTGGTACATGCCCATCCGGAAGATCTGACCGGTTTCGGTCAGCCGCTTGCCGTCGAGAGACTCCCGCACCCATCCGGTGCCGTCGATCGCCTGGTGTGTCGACGGGTCGGCCAGCACGTCGAACACGGTCTCGACGGGCGCGTTCCCGGTGGTGGTTGCGCTTATCTGTTCTTCGGTCATGTCAGTACAGACCGGCGACGCGCCAGGAACTCATCGGGCTACAGCCCAAGCAGCTCCGGCAGGTCTGCCACCGAGTCGAGCACGTGGTTGGGCTGCATCGCGAATTCGTCTGCGGTCCATCGGTCCAGCGTGTCCTGACGGAACTTGCCGGTGCGCACCAGTACGCCGGTCATCCCGACCACCTGAGCGGCCAGCACGTCGTTGTTGAGGTCGTCTCCGACCATGTACATCTCGTCTGGGTCGACGCCGAGACGACTTGCGGCGGCCAGAAAGCCTTCTGGCGCGGGCTTACCGACGGCGGTGGCCTTCCGGCCGGACGTCTCCTCCATCCCGATCAGGTACATGCCGGTATCGACACGTAACCCGTCGGTCGTGGTCCAGGCGGTACTGCGATGCATCGCGACCACCGGCACCCCTTGCGCCATCCAGTCGTAGACCCACGACAGCGTCAGATGGCTGTACTCCGGCCCTGCCCCGCCGAGCAACACCACATCGGGGGTCTCTGGCGCCTTGGGCCCGCCGAACTCGCTGGAGTAGACGATGTCGATGCCGGGCATGTCCTCGGCGATCTGCCCGCTGTTGACCAGAAAGCACCGCGCGTGTGGATAGCGACTGCGGACGTAGTCCGCGGTCAGCACCGCGGCGGTGATGACCTCGTCGGAGCGCACCGCCATGCCTGCCTCGGTGAGCAGTTCGGCGATCTGCACGCGGGTACGCGTCGTGGTGTTGGTCAGATACGAGCAGGCAATCTGGTGATCGGCCAGTGTCCGCAAAGTCTTTGATGCGCCCTCGATCGGCTTCCACGACGTCACGAGGACGCCATCGATGTCGAACAGCACACCACCGATAGCCATGGCCCGACAGTAAACGGCGAATGAATCAGCGCAACTCGGGGGCTAGCCGAACTGTGCGAAGTACGGACGCTCGGCCTTGCCCTTCTCCACGAGGATGAAGACCACACCCCATGGATCGGCGAACCACGTGGTGCGCACCCCGGCGATGTCGGCGATCCCGTCGACTAGGAACTGAACTCCCTTATCCTTCAACGATTTCCGAGTCTCGTCCAGGTTGTCGCAGATCAGTCCGATGTGTGTGAGGCCCTGGTCGGCCAGGCCTGCGGCCCGCCGTGCGTCGCTGCCGTCGGCGCGCAGGTACTCGATGACCTCGAGCACCCGGTCGCCGTCGCCGCCGAACCCCACGATTGCGGCCTTCATCGCCGGATCGGCCAACAGCTCGCCCATATCGGCGCGAATGGCGTCGCCATCCATCACGTACGGCGGCGAGAGCACCGTGAATCCCAGCACGTCGCGGTAGTAGGCCACCGCGGCCTCGCAGTCGGGAACGCACACGCCACTATGTGCCAGGCCGGTAATCATGTCTTCGATTGTGACGTAGCAGCCATAATCGCCGCATGACAGGTCAATCCACGGTGACCGATCCCGAAGGCAAGGCGTGGACGGTGCGCAGGCGATGGTTTCCCTGGCGTCGGGCGCTCTCGGTGCGGTCG
>JAVRPX010000662.1:0-3542 GCA_032161985.1 Mycobacterium sp. | reverse complement strand
CCCGGCACCATCGGCGGCAAGACCGGTTTCACCGATGCGGCCAAGAAGACGTTCGTCGCCGCCGCTGACCGAGGCGGACGTCGACTGGTGATCGCGATGATGTACGGGCTGATCAAAGAGGGCGGCCCGACCTACTGGGATCAAGCCGCAGGGCTGTTGGACTGGGGTTTCGCTCAGGACCCGAAGGTCGGCATCGGCTCACTCTAAGTTGCTGAATCGCAACGCATCCGAGACCTCAGCGGCAAGCGCGCTGAGTACGCTCGGTGCCCGTGCGAAAGTTGTTGGCCGCGTTGAGCATCACGCTGTCCGCGGTCGTGCTGGTCGCTCCACCAGTGTGGGCCGAACCCGGCATCCAACCCGCGGGCGCGGTGGCGATTCCGGAGGGTCCGGCGCAGGCATGGCTGCTGGCCGATCTGGACAACGGACGAATTCTGGCTTCCCGCAACCCATATGAGCCGCACGCGCCGGCAAGCACCATCAAGGCGCTGCTGGCGATGGTCGTGCTCGACCAGCTGCCGCTCAACGCGGTGATCGCCGCGAAGCCGGCGAACACGGACGTGGAGTGCTCGTGTGTCGGGGTCAAGGAGGGTCGGGCCTACACGGTGCGGCAGCTGCTCGACGGGCTGATGCTGGTGTCGGGGAACGACGCCGCCAACACGCTGGCCGAGGGACTCGGCGGTTATCAGGCCGCGGTAGCGCGAATGAACGCCAAGGCGGTCGCACTGGGCGCGCGCAACACCCACGCCTCCTCACCGTCGGGTCTGGACGGTCCAGGGATGGAGTCGATCACGACGCCGTTCGACCTGGCGATGATCTACCGCGCCGCGCTGCGGTATCCGGCGTTGGCCGCCATCGTGCGCCAGCCGTCGTCGTTGTTCCCCACTGACGACGGCCCTCGCGAGATCGTCAACCAGAACGAGCTGCTGAAGCGTTATCCCGGCACGCTGGTCGGCAAGACCGGCTTCACGAACCTGGCGCAGCACACTTTCGTCGGCGCCGCACAGCGAAACGGCCACAGCTTGGTGGTCGTGCAGATGTACGGCTCGGGCGACATGTACGGCCAGGCGATCGGCCTGCTGGATTGGGGCTTCAGCCAGTACGGCTGACAGGGGCGGCCTCACGTAGCTGTTCCATGAACGGCCGAAACCACTGCGGATGGTCGGGCCATGCCCGCCCGGTCACTAGGTTTCCGTCGACGACATCAGGTCCGTCGACGAACGTTCCACCCGCCCTCTCGACGTCGATGGCAAGTGCCGGATACGCCGAGCTGCGACGGCCCTCCAGTAGACCAGCGGCGGCGAGCATCAGCGGTCCGTGACACAGCGCCGCAACCGGGGCGCCGGCATCGAAGAAATGCTTGAGGATCCGACGGACGTCGGGGTCGTTGCGGAGGTACTCGGGTGCCCGCCCGCCGGGCACCACCACCGCAACATAATCGGGCGGATTCACGTCGGCGAATGCGATATCGGCCGGCCACGAACGACCCGGCTTCTCGGTGTACGTATCGAAACCGTCGACGAAGTCGTGGACGACGAACTGCAAAGTCTTCACGGTCGGTGCGGCGATGTCGACCTCATATCCCTCCTCCATCAGGCGCTGGTAGGGGTACATCACTTCGAGATCCTCGGCGGCGTCGCCGGTCAGTAACAACACCTTTGGCATGTGCCCATTTTCGCGCTAATAAGCCCGGCCGCGCAGGATCACCAGTTCCGGGTGGTTGAGCGCCTCGGCGCCCGACCGCGGATCCTCGGCGTAGCAAACCAAGTCGGCACTGGCCCCGTGCTCCAGACCGGGCCACCCCAGCCACGCCCGCGCGGTCCAGCTGGCCGCGCCCAACGCCTCGGTGGGGCTCATGCCGATGCCCTTGAGCGCTTCGATCTCGTCGGCGATCCGGCCGTGCGCGAGCATGCTGCCTGCGTCGGTGCCTGCATAGATCGGCACACCTGCCTCGCGGGCGGCGGCCGTCCGTGGATAACACCGCTCGTAGAGGTCCCGCATGTGCCGGGCGTAGGTCGGGAACTTGGCGGCGCCGTCGGCGATGCCCGGGAAGTTCTCGACGTTGATCAGCGTCGGCACCAGCGCGGTGCCGTGCTCGACCATCAGCTCGATCGTGTCATCGGTCAGCCCGGTGCCGTGCTCGATGCAGTCGATGCCTGCGTTGATCAGACCGGGCAGCGCGTCCTCGCTGAACACGTGCGCGGTGACCCTCGCTCCGTTGTCGTGGGCGGCGTCGATCGCCTGCTTGAGGATCTCGTCGGACCACAGCGGCGCCAAGTCGCCGGTAGCGCGGTCGATCCAGTCGCCGACCAGCTTGACCCAACCGTCACCCCAGCGCGCCTGCTCAGCCACCGCGTCTGGCAGTTGTGATTCATCCTCCAGCTCGATGGCGAACCCGCGCTGGTAGCGCTTCGGCCTGGCGAGATGCCGGCCCGCGCGGATGATGCGGGGCAGGTCGTCGTGGTCATCGAGGCTGCGGGTGTCGGTCGGTGAGCCGGCGTCGCGCAGGAGCAGCGCACCGGCAGCGCGCTCGGTTTCGGCCTGCGCAATCGCCTCGTCGAGTTCGATGACCCCGTCCTGCCCGAGCCCGACATGGCAGTGCGCGTCGACGAGGCCGGGCACGATCCAGCCACCGTCGAACACCGTCTCGGCATCCTTGACCGGTTCGGCGCTAAGCGTGCCATCGACGATCCAGCACTCGACCGGCTCGCCATCAGGCAACCCGAGTCCGCGGACATGAAGACTGGGGTGCCGCACTCGATTCAATTCTTCGGGAACTTCAGCTTCGACAGGTCGATGTCGGCCAGGCCGGGCGGCAGCTCGTCCAGGCCCTTCGGCATGTCCGACAGATCCGGGAAACCGGCCGGCATGCCAGGGCCCAGCGGGTTGCGCGCCTTAGGTGGCGTCGGGCCGCGTCCGCCCTTCTTGCCCTTCTTCTTGTTCTTGGCGGCCTTGCGTGAAGAACCCTTGCGGCCGAACGGCATTCCCATTTGACCGGCCATCTGCGACATCATCTTCCGGGCCTCGAAGAACCGGTCGACGAGCTGATTGACCTCAGAGACCGCGACGCCCGAACCATTGGCGATCCGCAGCCGACGCGACGCGTTGATGATCTTCGGGTCGGCCCGCTCGGCAGGCGTCATGCCGCGGATGATCGCCTGCACGCGGTCGAGTTGGCTGTCGTCAACCGCGGCCAGCGCGTCCTTCATCTGGCCTGCGCCGGGCAGCATGCCGAGCAGGTTGCCGATCGGGCCCATTTTGCGGATGGCCAGCATCTGCTCGAGGAAGTCCTCGAGGGTCAACTCACCCGAGCCGATCTTGGCGGCCGCGGCTTCGGCCTGCTCGGCGTCGAAGACCTGCTCGGCCTGCTCGATCAGGGACAGGACATCGCCCATGCCCAGGATGCGGCTGGCCATCCGGTCGGGATGGAAGACGTCGAAGTCTTCGAGCTTCTCGCCGCTCGACGCGAACAGGATCGGGACACCGGTGACCTCGCGCACAGACAGCGCAGCACCGCCGCGAGCGTCGCCGTCCAGCTTGGTCAG
>JAVRPX010000661.1:0-3815 GCA_032161985.1 Mycobacterium sp. | reverse complement strand
GACGTGTATTTGCGGCCACAGGCGTGAGATAGCGTTTCGGCCATGGCGATAGTCGGGGTGGGGATCGATCTGGTCTCCATTCCCGATTTCGCCGCGCAGGTCGACCAGCCGGGCACCGTCTTCTCCGAGACGTTCACCCCGGGCGAGCGCCGCGACGCCGCCGACAAGAGCTCGTCTGCGGCGCGGCATCTGGCCGCGCGGTGGGCCGCCAAGGAGGCAGTCATCAAGGCGTGGTCGGGCTCGCGGTTCTCCAAACGGCCGATGCTTCCTGAGGGCATCCACCGCGATATCGAGGTCATCACCGACATGTGGGGCCGGCCGAAGGTTCGCCTGACCGGTGCCATCGCCGAGCACCTGAAGGACGTGACGATTCACCTCTCGTTGACTCACGAGGCCGACACCGCGGCGGCGGTCGCCATTCTCGAGGAGCACTAAGAGAAGCGCGTTCGCGCCATGCAGCTAATCTCGCTTCCATGAGCGATTTGGTTGAGCGGATACGTGAGGTGATGCCGTCGGTGCGGCGTGATCTTGAAGACCTGGTGCGTATCGAGTCGGTGTGGGCCGATCCGGCGCGGCGCACTGAGGTGCAGCGCAGCGCCGAAGCGGTGGCAAAACTATTGTCCGAGGCCGGGTTCGGTGATGTGCAGATCGTTAGCGAAGGCGGCGCACCCGCCGTCATCGCCCGGCATCCTGCCCCGCCCGGAGCGCCGACGGTGCTGCTGTACGCCCATCACGACGTGCAGCCGGAAGGCGATCACGGCCAGTGGCAGTCGCCCCCGTTTGAGCCGACCGAGCGCGACGGCCGTTTGTACGGTCGCGGCAGTGCCGACGACAAGGCAGGGATCGCAACGCATTTGGCGGCGTTCCGGGCTCACGACGGTGCGCCGCCCGTCGGTGTGACCGTCTTCGTCGAGGGGGAGGAGGAGTCGGGCTCGCCGTCGCTGTCTCGGCTGCTGGCCGCTCATCGCGACGTGCTTGCCTCTGACGTGATCGTGATCGCCGACTCGGACAACTGGAGCACCGATGTCCCGTCGCTAACGGTGTCGCTGCGCGGGCTCGCGGACTGCATCGTGGAGGTCGCCACGCTCGATCACGGCCTGCACTCTGGAATCTGGGGCGGCGTGGCGCCCGACGCGTTGAGCGTGCTGGTCCGACTGCTGGCCAGCCTGCACGACGACGACGGCAACGTCGCGGTTGCCGGGCTACACGAGGGGACGGCTGCCGACGTCGAGTACTCGCCGGAGCGGGTGCGCGAGGAGGCCGGCCTGCTCGACGGCGTGTCGGAGATCGGCTCTGGGTCAGTGCCGCAACGACTTTGGGCCAAGCCGGCGATCACGGTCATCGGGATCGACACCACATCGATCGACAAGTCGTCGAACACGTTGATACCACGGGCGCGCGCGAAGGTCAGCATGCGAGTCGCACCCGGCGGCGACCCGCGTGAGCATCTGGCCGTGCTGACCCGCCATCTCGAGCAGCATGTGCCGTGGGGTGCGCGGGTGACCATTACCCCCGGCGACATCGGCCAGCCGTACGCAATCAACGCAAGCGGGCCGGTCTACGACGCAGCCCGCGCCGCGTTTCGCAAGGCGTGGGGCAGCGAACCCGTCGAGACCGGGGTTGGTGGTTCGATCCCGTTCATCGCCGAGTTCGCGGCGGCGTTCCCGTCGGCGAAGGTCTTGGTCACCGGCGTGGAGGACCCGCAGACGCAGGCGCACAGCATCAACGAAAGCCTGCACCTGGGCGTGCTGGAACGCGCTGCGACGGCCGAGGCGCTGCTGTTGGCGAACTTGGGCTCAAATGGACAGGTCGCGCCTTAGTTTGGCGACGTGGCCGGTGGCGCGCACGTTGTACTGCGCTTCGGCGATCTTGCCCTTCTCGTCGACGACGAACGTCGAACGGATCACGCCGCTGTGGTGTTTATCAACATGTACATATGCCAGCAGCAACAACAGCATTTACCTGCGGCAATCCAAGGACTCGAGGGGGAACAAGCTGGCGATCGACCGCCGGCGCACGGGGTGTCTCAAGCTTTGGTGAGAAGGCGTGACGAACATCAGGCATTAAATGAAGGTGCTAGTGATGGCCGTTTCGAAGTAGTCCCGCCATGTTGCGATCTTTCCGTCGGCGATGTCGAAGACACCCATGATTGGCACCGATAGCTCGGCACCGTCCTTTCGGCGCAGCACATCGGTACGTTCATGCATCACGACACCGTGCTCGCTGATCTGCCGATGCACGATGAAGTCAATGCCGTCGAGCCTCGCCAAGAACTCGGCAATGAACGCTCTGATGGCTTCTCGGCCCTCAATCGGGGGCGTCGGTGGGATATTGCGGTACACCGCGTCTTCGCTGAAGCAGCTGGCGATTTCGTCGGGATCTGGCTTGGACCACAGCGTGCAGAATCTGGTGACTACTTCGTCGGGTGAGTGCATCATGCTTATGCGGAACGAGCCAGCGCGGCTTGTTAATCCACATCCCGATCACGAACACAACAACCTCGTCGCCTACCGGCTCTACCGCGGCATGAACGGCCCGTAGGGAACGGGGCGTCGTGGATGGCCGCTACGCGCGCCCGCGGTTGTGGTTGACGCCGGCGGTGTACGCCGCGCTGAACGACGTCGACAGTGAGCGGACCGGCGACGGAGGTGATGGCAGCGCAGTACGAACCAGTGCTTAGCCAGCGCGTTCCAACGCGAAATGGTGAGCATCGGCAAAAGCGTGTTGCGCCAATGATGAACGGACACAGAGTGTTACCAGCGCGCTCGTAAGTGCGCACCCACTCTGCTGCTAGATCGACAACTCGCGCAGCTTCGCGACGTGTCCCGTCGCCCTGATGCTGTACTAGGCGGACGACAACTTCGGATTGAGGAAGACGTACAGTGCAGCGATCTTGCTCTCGCGAACAACGACAACGTCGAGCCCGGTGTATTCAGGTGGCTCACCTTTCGGGCCCGAGCCCCATGCCAGTATCCCCGCGTTGTGTAGAGCCTGCGGCTCTCCGTGGGGCGTGTAGACAAAATTGGGGTGAGTCGCACGTAGTTCTCCCGCGAATTTGTCCAGTGCGTCGTGTCCAACGAGGACGCCGTCCGGGACGTAGAGCGCGCAGTCGTCTGTGTAGAACTCTTCGATGGCGACGTGCCGGCGGGCTGGATCGCCCTCCCCGAAGACCTCCTGAAGGTTTCGATAGAGAAGTTCAGTAATTCGCTCAGTCGCAGTCATATTCGCGTCGTTCTTCGTCGAGGTGTCAGCCTGTCCGACGCCCTCGGAGATGCTAAACGGACTGCGGTCCTATTTCATTCCGCTTCGGCGTCGAATCAGCTCGGCGGCCGGCGCGGCGGCTAGACCGATAGATCGCGACGCAGCTTGGCCACGTGCCCGGTGGCCTTGATGTTGTACTGCGCGACCTCGACCTTGCCCTTCTCGTCGACGACGAATGTCGACCGGATGACACCCTGAACGGTTTTGCCGTACATCGTCTTTTCCCCGTAGGCGCCCCATGCCGTGAGCACCTCGCGGTCCGGATCGGACAGCAGCGGAAACGCCAGCTTCTGGTCGTCGCGGAACTTGGCGAGCTTGGCCGGCTTGTCGGGAGAGATGCCGATGACATCCAGTCCGGCGCCGTTGAGTTCACTCAGGCTGTCCCTGAAGTCGCACGCCTGCTTTGTGCATCCCGGCGTCGATGCTGCTGGGTAGAAGTACACGATGACCCGGCGGCCCTTGTAATCCGACAGCTTGACCGTGTTGCCGTCGGCATCGGACAGGCTGAACGCGGGGGCTTTGTCGCCCACCTGGAGTCGCGGGGTCTGCGGCAT
>JAVRPX010000660.1:0-5729 GCA_032161985.1 Mycobacterium sp. | reverse complement strand
CAGGTGCAGATACACCAGCTGCGATACGTCGTCGATCATCTGCTTGGAGTAGCGCAGCGCCCGCATTCGCTTGCGGACCATTTTCGCGCCGACGACCTCATGGTGATGAAAACTCACGCCGCCATCGGACTCGTGCTTACGGGTGGCGGGCTTGCCGATGTCATGCAGCAGCGCCGCCCACCGCAGCACCAGGTCCGCTCCGGCCTCCTCGAGATCCATCGCCTGACGCAGCACCGTCAGCGAATGCCAGTAGACGTCCTTGTGCTGGTGGTGTTCGTCGATGGCCATCCGCATCGCGCCGACCTCCGGCAGCACCACATCTCCGAGACCGGTCTGCACCATCAGAACGATGCCAGCGACCGTGTCGGCGCCCAACAGCAGCATGTCAAGTTCGGCGGCTACGCGTTCCGCGGTGATGCGGCCCAGTTGCGCCGCCATTTCGAGAAGCGCCGAAAGGACCCTCGGCGCGACGGTGAACCCGAGCTGCGAGACGAACCGCGCCGCACGCAACATCCGCAGCGGATCGTCGCCGAACGACACCTCCGGCGACGACGGCGTGTCCAGCACTTTGGCGCGCAGCGCCGCCAAACCGCCTAGGGGATCAAGGAATTCGCCAGGACCGTCGGCGGTGATGCGCACCGCCATCGCGTTGACGGAGAAGTCGCGGCGCACCAGATCGTCCTCGAGACGGTCGCCGAAACGTACCTCCGGATTGCGCGACACCTGATCGTAGGTATCGGCGCGGAAGGTGGTGATCTCCAAGCGGTGGCCGTCCTTACCGACGCCGACCGTGCCGAACTCGATGCCGGTATCCCACAAGGCGTCGGCCCAGGGCCGCAGCAACTTCTGCATCTGCTCCGGGCGGGCGTCGGTGGTGAAGTCCAGGTCCGTGAGCATCCGAGCCAGCAGCGCGTCGCGGACGCTGCCGCCGACGAGGTACAACTCGTGGCCCGCGTCAGCGAACACCCGACCGAGTTCGCGCAGCACTTTGCCGTGGCGGTTCAACGCAACCTGCGCGGCGGCCAACAGCTCGGCATCAGCAGCAGAATCGGGCACGTTCGGACAGCCTAATGTGCAACGGCTGTATCACGACCGGTGAGTGCGGCGGGAACGGATCTTCGTGGCAGCTACTATCGCTTGGGTGTCGGACGGCGAGCAGGCCAAACCACGACGGCGCCGGGGGCGGCGCCGCGGCCGACGCGCGGCAGGCCCGCCCGAATCGGCAGAGCACCACAACAACGCCGCCGCGGGCGGCGCAAAGTACGGGGCGGTGCAGTCCGACAAACATCAGCCGAGCGGCCAGAACAAACCGCAGAAGTCCCGGCCGCGTCGGCCCGCCGATCGCCTGCGTACGGTGCATGAAACCTCCGCGGGCGGACTGGTGATCGACGGCATCGACGGGCCCAAGGAAAGTCAGGTCGCCGCACTGATCGGGCGCATCGACCGGCGCGGGCGGATGCTGTGGTCGCTGCCCAAAGGCCACATCGAACTCGGTGAAACCGCGGAACAAACCGCGATCCGTGAGGTCGCCGAGGAGACCGGCATCCAGGGCGGTGTGCTGGCGGCGCTCGGCAGCATCGACTACTGGTTTGTCACCGAAGGTCGTCGCGTGCACAAGACCGTGCACCACTATCTGATGCGGTTCCTCGGAGGCGAGCTTTGCGACGAGGACGTCGAAGTCAGTGAAGTCGCGTGGGTGCCTCTCAAGGAATTGCCGTCGCGGCTGGCCTACGCCGACGAACGCCGGCTCGCCGAGGTCGCCGGTGAGCTGATCGACAAGCTGCATGCCGACGGCGCCGCGTCACTGCCGCCACTGCCGCATACCTCGCCGCGGCGGCGCGCCCAGACGCACTCTCATACCCGTAACCGTCGTCCCGACGAACAGACATCTCGCCGGACGAACGGCTGCGGACAAGGGCCGTGAGGACGGCCGCGGTGCTGCGAATTCGCGCCCGAGTGGTGCTGGTACGCCTGCTCGCCGCCGTCGCGCTGCTGACAATGGTCGCCGCCCCAGCCGCCGTCCCCAACGCCGCCGCGGGCGAGCCGGGGTCGGTGCCGTTTCTTCAGGTGCGCGTCGACCGCGTTACCCCCGAGGTGGTCACCACTACCAGCGAGCCGCTCGTCACCATCACCGGATCGATACTCAACGTCGGTGACCGACCCGTCCGCGATGTGATGGTGCGCCTCGAGCACGCGGCCGCGGTCACGTCGTCGGCCGGACTGCGCACCAACCTCAGCGGCAACGTCGACCAGTACGAGCCTGTCGCCGACTTCATTACCCTCGCGCCGGAATTGCTTCGCGGACAAGATGTTCCGTTCACGCTGAGCTATCCGCTGCGGTCAGCGGAGCTGTCGTCACTGCACATCGAAGAACCCGGAGTGTACCCGGTGATGGTCAACGTCAACGGCACCCCCGACTACGGCGAACCCGCCCGCCTCGACGAAGCCCGGTTCCTGCTTCCGGTGCTGGGTGTGCCGCCAGAGCCCGCCGCGGACTCCGCCGCCGACACGCTGACGTCGGTGGTGCCGCCCGACACATCCAAACCTGTTCGGCTGACCATGCTGTGGCCCCTCGCGGACCGGCCGCGACTGGCCGCAGGCGCGCCCGGTGGCACCGCACCCGTGCGGTTGATCGACGACGATCTCGCGGCCTCGCTGGCACCGGGCGGCCGGCTCGACACGCTGCTGTCGGCGGTCGACTTCGCGACCAGTCCGCCGGTCGATCCCAGCGGCGAGGTGCGCAACGCGATGTGTCTGGCCGTCGACCCTGACCTGCTGGTCACCGTCAACGCGATGGCGGGCGGCTATGTCGTCAACGACGCCCCCGACGCCGGGCCCGGCACACCCACGCATCCCGGTACGGGCCGGGACGCCGCGGTCGGCTGGCTCGATCGACTCAGGGCGCTGGCACAGCGGATGTGTGTGGCGGCCACGACCTACGCGCAGGCCGACCTCGACGCGCTGCAGCGGGTCGGCGACCGGGGGCTCAGCGCGGTCGCCACCAACGGCGCCGCCGACATCGTCGACCAGATCCTCGGCATCACGTCGATCCGCGGCGCGACCCTGGTGGGCGACGGGCCGCTCACCGGACCCGCCGTTGAGTTGTTGTCGGCGCAGGGCCCGACGGTCGCGATCGGCGCCGCGAATGTCACTGCTCAAGACTCCGCCACCGGCGAGCCTGCGACTGCCGACGTCCAGCCGCTGAGGTACACACCGCAGCTGGTGACCGCGCCGTTCGACCCGACCGTCGGCGCCGCTCTGGCAGGCGCGGGCAGTGAACCGGCCTCACCGTCGTACCTGGACCCGTCGCTGGACATCCCGGTCAAACATGATTCTGCGGTGGCTCGCCGCCAGGACGCGCTGGGCTCGCTGCTGTGGCGCGGCCTGCACACCGACGCCGAGCCGCGGACACAGATCCTGGCGCCGCCGCTGGCCTGGAGCCTGCAAGGCGACGATGCGCAGGCGATACTCACCGCGGTGGCCTCCACCATTCACGCTGGGCTGGCTGTGCCGCGGCCGCTGGCCGCGGTGATTGCCGAGGCCAACGCCGTGCCGCCGCAGGACGTCGCCCCGCTGCCCGACGGTGCCTTGGGCAATCCGCGCGGCCGCTTCGACGACGGCGTCGTCTCGGGCCTCGCGGCGGTCAACGGGCGGCTGTGGGGACTGGCCTCGACCCTGACCACCGACGAACGCACCGGGTTGACCGGTGGTCAGTACACCGCGCCTCTGCGCGAGGACATGCTGCGGGCGCTGAGCCAGTCGGTGCCGCCGGACGCCCGCAACGGCCTGGCCCAGCAGCGGCTGACGACCGTCGGGCACACCGTGGACGACCTGTTCGGCGCGGTCACCATCGTCAACCCCGGCGGTTCCTACACGCTGGCCACCGAGCACAGCCCGCTGCCGCTGGCGCTGCGCAACGATCTACCAGTGCCGATTCGGGTCCGGCTGCAGATAGACGCTCCGCCCGGGATGTCGGTCACCGATATGGGTGAGATCGTGCTGCCGCCGGGCTATCTGCCGTTGAAGGTGCCGATCGAGGTGAACTTCACCCAGCGCGTCGCGGTGGATGTCGCGCTGCGCACCGCTGACGGCTTGCCGCTGGGTGAGCCCGTGCGGCTGTCGGTGCACTCGAACGCGTACGGCAAGGTGCTGTTCTTCATCACGCTGTCGGCGGGTGCGGTGCTGGTCCTGCTTGCAGGGCGACGGCTGTGGCACCAGTTCCACGGTCAGCCGGACCGCGCCGACCTGGACCGGCCTGATCCCGTCGACGTCGCGATCGCCTACGCGAAGGACGCCGACGAGTCACCGCGCGCCATGAGCCGGTCTGCCGGCAGGGAAGGTCTCACCGGTTCAACCGGCGGTGAACAGTGACAACCGCGGGCGGGGCGCGTCCGCCGCAGCCACCGCCGTCGCGCACAGTCCCGCCGCGCCACTACCCTCCCCCCCGTCGGATGCCCCCGGCCCCGCCGCGGCTGCCCCGCGGACCGGCACCTCGGCGGCGGGCAGGACGCCCGGAGCTTTCCGACGCGGCGGTGGTGTCGCGGTCGTGGGGCATGGCGTTCGCGACGCTGGTCAGCCGGATCACCGGCTTCGCCCGCATCGTGCTGCTCGCCACGATCCTCGGCGCCGCGCTTTCGTCCGCGTTCACGGTGGCCAACCAGCTGCCCAACTTGATCGCCGCCCTGGTGTTGGAGGCGACGTTCACCGCGATCTTCGTGCCGGTGCTGGCGCGGGCGGAACGCGACGACCCCGACGGTGGCACCGCATTCGTGCGTCGACTCGTCACACTGGCCACCACGCTGCTGGTGATCGTCACCATGCTGTCGGTGGCCGCCGCTCCCCTTTTGGTTCGGCTCATGCTTGGCAGCGACCCTCAGGTCAACCGGTCACTGACGACAGCGTTCGCCTATCTGCTGCTGCCGCAGGTGTTGTTCTATGGCTTGTCCTCGGTGTTCATGGCGATCCTCAACACCCGCAACGTGTTTGGCCCGCCGGCTTGGGCGCCCGTTGTCAACAACATAGTCGCGATCGCCACACTGGGCGTGTACGTCCTTGTGCCGGGCGAACTTTCGCTTGACCCCGTTGAGATGGGCAATGCCAAGCTGCTCGTGCTCGGCATCGGCACGACGCTCGGCGTGTTCGCGCAGACCGCGGTGCTGCTGGTAGCCATCCGTCAAGAACGGGTCAGCCTGCGCCCGCTGTGGGGCATCGACGACCGGCTCAAGCGGTTCGGCACGATGGCGGCGGCCATGGTGCTGTATGTGCTGATCAGCCAGATCGGCTTGATCGTCGGCAACCGAATCGCCAGTGGCGCAGCGGCTTCCGGCCCGGCGATCTACAACTACACCTGGCTGGTGCTGATGCTGCCGTTCGGCATGATCGGCGTGACGGTGCTGACGGTGGTGATGCCGCGGCTGAGTCGCAACGCGGCGGCCAACGACGTCCCGGCGGTGCTGGCCGATCTGTCACTGTCCACCCGGCTGACGATGGTGACGCTGATTCCGATCGTCGCGATGATGACCGTCGGTGGCCCCGCTATCGGCAGCGCGTTGTTCGCGTACGGCAAGTTTGGTGAGGTCGACGCCGGCTACCTCGGCATGGCGATCACGTTGTCGGCCTTCACGCTGATTCCGTATGCCCTTGTGCTGCTTCAGCTTCGGGTGTTCTACGCCCGCGAGCAGCCGTGGACGCCGATCCTGCTGATCGTCGTGATCACGACCGTGAAGATC
>JAVRPX010000659.1:0-3206 GCA_032161985.1 Mycobacterium sp. | reverse complement strand
GCCGGACCGGGCCGATCACGGGCTCGGTGATGCCATGGGTGATCCGGCGTGCCTGGTAGAGACCGCTGCGGCCGCCCGCCGGGGACAGCACGCCGATCCAGTCGACCACCATGCGGGCGATTAGCACGAGTTCGAACAGCAAGAGAACAATTCCAAGCAAGCCTGCGAACACCGCACACTCCTTCCGACCTCCCCGATTGTCCGGCGTCCAGCTGAGAAGGGACTGAGTTCCTCGCCGCTTTGCTCCGCAGGCCGTGTTCGGAGATCGTGTCGCTCGTAATGTGACCGAAATTGGCTCTCAGCGTGCGCTCAGCAGCGCCTCTCTATGGTCGGGCGTCGTGAACGAGACAACGAGTTCCGAGGCCGTCAAGACCGGGCGCATGCTGCTGAGCAAGGTGCCGGAAGTCACGGTGTGGTTCTGGGTCATCAAGATCCTGTGCACCACCGTGGGTGAGAGCTTCGCCGACTGGATCAACATGACTTTGGGTGTCGGTCTGATTCCGACCGCCCTCATATTCACGGTCCTACTTGCCGCGGTTCTGGGATGGCAGTTGAGCCTGGACCGCTACGTGCCGTTCGTTTACTGGCTGACGGTCGTCGTGATCAGCGTGACCGGCACGCTCTACACCGACATCCTCACGGATAATCTGGGCGTTCCGCTGGCAGTGAGCACGAGCGTTTTCGCGGCGATTCTGGCTGTGGTCTTCGGCGTGTGGTACGCCCGCGAGCGGACACTTTCGATCCACAGCATCGTCACCTTGCCCAGAGAGTTGTTCTACTGGCTCGCAGTCCTGGTCACCTTCGCCCTGGGTACAGCGTCTGGCGACTGGATACTGGAACTTACCGGCTGGGCACCTGGTATTTCGGTGCTACTGCCGGCCGGCCTGATCGTTGCGATCGTGATCGGCTGGCGGCTGGGCGCGAACGCGGTGCTGTCCTTCTGGCTCGCGTACATTCTGACCCGCCCACTGGGTGCGAACCTCGGCGACTGGTTCGGGTTCCCGCCGGACCAACGGGGCCTCGGTTTGGGTGTTGCCCTCACCAGCGTGATCTTTCTCACCGCGATCCTCGCAACTGTCCTGTATCTGACGCGCACTCGCGCCGATGTGATCGAAGAGACCGAACAGCACCGCCAGCGGACCGTAACCGTGAATGCGGCTCGCGAGCGGATGATGCTCGGGTATTACGCTGTTGTCGCTGTCGCCACGGGCGCCGTGCTCGTCTGGGGCGCCGGGCAGCCGCACGCCACTGCGACGGCGAGCGAGAATGAATCCGGCGGGTCGTCCGTCGTCGCGACACTGCCCCCAGGGCAGTCGGCGACCGCTAACTTCCCTCCTGCGGAGGTGGCGAAGCTTCGCACCATAACTCAGGACACGCTTGCCAAGGTCCAGGCCGGCGACCAGGGTGGCGCGACGGCGCGGATCAAGGACCTCGAGACCGCATGGGACGACGACCAGGCGACTCTGCAACCCCTGGACGACACCGGCTGGACCGTCCTCGACGGTCAGATCGACAACGTCCTCACGGCGCTGCGGGCCAGCAATCCTGACCCTGCGACGGAGACGCACACTCTCACCGCACTATTAACCTCGCTTAGGTGAGGCACCCGGCGAAAACGCCCATGGCATAGCAATTCTCGTTCATTGATGCTTCGCGGTTGCGGCGATGCGCCGCACCTCGCCCCTTTGGGACGGTGCAGATTCGCACATAGCACCCACAGCGTCAGTCTGCCCGACATCGCAAGCGCTAAGCCGTTGACGTGTGCTGCGATGCGCGCCCGTTGCCCGGCGCAGCGATCGGACAACACTGGCAGAAGCGCAACGGGGTTGGTGCGGGCTGCAACGCGCGTGGACGAGCCCCTCGAAAAGCGCATACCGCAATGCTGAGGGAAGCCGTTGCGTCCAAATCGATGAGAATTGAAGCGAAGATGGCCCCACCCTTCCCAGCCGAGCGCCAGGCGATACTGACCGACATCGGCCGGCGCCTCGACCACCTTCCGATCGGGCCAATGCATCGCAGGGTGGTCGTCGCTATTGGGCTCGGCCTCTTCTTCGAGGTGTATGAAATCTTTCTATCCAGCACTATCGCCACGGCGCTCAAGACGCAGTATGGCCTTGGTGGGCGGGCTCTGGAGCTGTTGCTTGCCTCGTCGTTTCTGGGCATGTTCGTCGGCGCGGCGCTGTTCGGCCGTCTCGCCGACCGGATCGGGCGCCGGCGCGCTTTTCTGCTGAACCTGGTGTGGTTTTCGGTGTGGAGCGTGATCGCCGCTTTCGCGCCGAATCCGTGGTCTCTGGTGGGCGCGCGTTTCATGGCCGGGGTCGGGGTGGGCGCCGAATACCCGGTCGCTGACTCGTATTTGTCCGACGTTCTTCCGGCGTCGCACCGTGGGCGGATGGCTGCCTGGGCCTACACCTGTTCCTTCCTTGCGGTCCCCGTGCTCGGATTCCTGTCCCTGGGGCTCACTGAGCGCAGCCTGTTCGGTGTCGCGGGTTGGCGGATCCTGTTACTGATCGGCGCGCTTGGTGCGGTGTTGGTGGTTTTCCTTCGGAGCGGCCTGCCCGAGTCGCCGCGCTGGCTTGCCGGGGTGGGGCGAGCCGAAGACGCGCGTGCCGCCGTGCGAGAGTTCGCATCCGGCGCGGACCCGTGGCTCGAGGACGCCCGTGATCGCGTCAGCGCCCCGCCGGTGCGCACCTCAGCGGAGCCGGAGCACGTCACCAATCCGCTTCGGCGGCTTCGGCTATCGCCATACCGCGAGCGGCTCGTCATGCTCTGTCTGTTTCACATTTTTCAGCCGTTTGGCTACTACGGTTTCGGCACACTCGCGGCTTTGGTTCTCGTCAGCCGCGGCTACGACGTGACGTCGTCACTCTTGTTCACAGCGCTGTCTTACATCGGTTACCCGATCGGATCGATGCTGTCGATTCCGCTGCTGAAGCGGTTCGAGCGTAAATACCTGGTGATGGCCAGCGTGGCAGCGATGGCGGTGTTCGGTCTGCTGTTCGCCACCGTCCACAGTTCCGCGCTGATCGTCGTGTTCGGGTTCTTGACCACCGCCATGAGCAACGTGTTCTCCAATGTCTATCACGTGTATCAGGCCGAAATCTTCCCCAGCGATGTGCGGGCAACGGCAGTGGGCTGGACGTATTCGTTGTCGCGGTTGTCCAGCGGAGCGTTGCCGTTCATCCTTATCCCAGTGCTCGACAGTT
>JAVRPX010000658.1:0-8711 GCA_032161985.1 Mycobacterium sp. | reverse complement strand
CCGGGACTGGAGGGATCGCCCGCACCTGCAGAGCCGATGACCGAGGACACGATCTTCGACATGGCGTCGTTGACGAAACCCCTTGCCACCGCGACTGCCGTCATGCAACTGTACGAAAAGGGCCAGGTTGCGTTCGACGATCCCGTGCAGCTGTATCTGCCGGGCTTCAACACGGCGAACGATCCACAGCGTGCGAAGGTGACCGTTCGCATGTTGCTCACGCACACGTCGGGCGAAACGGGAGATGTCGACCTCAAAGATCCGTGGGGACTGGACGAGGCCGACAAGATAGAGGGCCTTCATCGTGCCCAGACCACGCCGCTGGAATCGGGTCCCGGTGAGCGTTTCCGCTACTCCGATATCAACTTCATTCTGCTTGGCGCCCTGATCGAGAACGTCACAGGCGAGACCGAAGACGTCTACGTTGCGCAACACGTATTCGCGCCGCTTGGCATGGCAGAGACCCGATATCTCGCGGCGGCCAAGGTATGCGGGCGGTACGCGGTGAGAGGCGCGGCGATTGCGTGGGCCCCCACGCCAGAAGTAGGCGCATGTTCGGCAGGCATGTGGAACACGGATCTGTTGTCGCGCATCGCACCGACGGCGCGCGATGAGGAGGGCAGAGCCGATCCTACAAAGAATCCCGATCTCGACTACCTGCTTCGCGGCACGGTGCACGACACGACGGCGCGGCGCATGGGTGGAGTGGCCGGTCATGCCGGAGTGTTCTCGACGGCACACGATGTCAGCATCTACGCGCAGGCCTTGCTTGATCGGCTTGCGGGCCGGCCGAGTGAGTTTCCTTTGAAGCAAGAGACTTTGGAGTTGATGACGACTCCGCAGCAGTCCGGACATACACCTGACCAACTTCAAGCGGCGAACAATGCCACCCGAGAAGCTGTCGCAACGAAACCGAACACAGCGGATCCGCTACTCGCTCCGCACTATCCGGCGATCGCGGGACAGAATCTGCGCGGGTTTGGTTGGGATATCGACACTCGCCTCTCCACGCCGCGAGGCGTGGTCTTTCCTATCGGTAGCTTTGGCCACACAGGATTTACCGGAACCACGCTGTGGGTAGACCCGGGTTCGGATACCTACGTCGTTTTGCTCTCGAATTCGATCCATGTGCGAGGCAGTCCACCGATTCAGGAGCTGCGGGGTGACGTGGCGACGGCGGCGGCCCGGGCCCTGCGCCTCTACGGCAGCGGCTGACTATCGCTCAAAGTGCTGATAGTCCTTGGGAGTGCGCCAGTCACCGCCCCAATGCCAACCACGATCGGTGAAGAGGCGGACGACCGGGTCTCCCGCGTGTAGGACTCCGGGGTCTGTGCGGTTGCGGTCGAGGAATGGCGCCGCGTTCTTGGGTTGGAACGCGCCGGTCCGATCGATTTCGGGGTTGAGCAATGGGTTGAGGTCGATGGCTCGACCGGATGCGTGTTGAGACCAGCGGCCGGTGCCAGGGATGTCGCGGCAGTTGAACGCCGAAGTGTTGTCGTCTTCCATGGACAACTCGTCGTCGGCGCCCGGGTAGTTGTCGAGCGTGCGGATCTTTTCGATCGGATAGCGCAGTTGAAGGAGTTGGTCGAAGATCGCGACCACGTCCTCCGCCAGGTCTTGGTTGACGATCAGGTCGCCGCGGTGGGTCTCGCTGTCGAAGCCGCGGTAGGTGACCTCGACGCGGCGCAGGTCTCGCGGGTCAACCGGGCAGCCGGGATGCCAACTCGGGCCGAGGTCGGCGGCGGTGACGGGCTGGATGGTGTCGGCGCGTGCTGTGGAGCTGCACAGCACGAGAACGACGCTGGCTGCTGCCAGCGTGCCGATGCGCCAAACCGTCATCAAAGATGACGGTGCCAGAAAGGATGGGGCCCGCCAAGGTCTACGAGCGCGTTGCGTGCGAACCTTGGAAGTTGCTGTGTGGGAATTAAATCGGGCGCCGCGAGGTTGGCTACCCGCGTGCCCGCCCGAGTCTCTGACATCTTCAAGCTGATCTGATGCGCCAGGGACCCCTCGCCGGACGGTATCCGGCGGTGGCCGCCATGGTCACACTTGCATTGATTCCCTATCTAGCTCTGTCGGCGGCGATCGACCCGCTGGTGCCGATCATCTCCGAGCAACTCCACATGTCCACCCAGGCGATGAGCCTGAGCTCGGGGTTGGGCAATGCGGCGTACGCCGTAGGTACGGTCCTTGCGGTTCAGTTCGCCCAGCACCTGCCGCAGCGCAGGATGCTGCTCGCCTATGCGGTGGTGCTGGCGGTGGGGTCGGTGCTTGCCGCGGCCGCGCAGAACTCGGGCATGTTCATCGGCGGACACGTGCTGCAGGGCCTGGCGACCAGCATGCTTCTGATCGCCGCCGCGCCGCCGCTGACGATCGGTTTCCCTCGAGACAAGCTCCGCAACACCGCGGTCATCATGAACATGTGCGTCTTCGGGGCAGTCGCACTCGGGCCTTTTATCGGAGGAGTGCAGGCGGAAGCGCATGCGTGGCGGCCGCTCTACTGGATCGTCGCCGCCATCGCACTGCTGGCTTTGGTCATGGCGACGTTGACATTTGAGGATGCACCGCCGGCAGACCGCGACGCGCCCCGAGATTTGACGGCGATCGCGTTGGCGGCGGTCGGGTGTACGGCCGCGTTCGTGGGTGCGGCGCAATTGACCACGCACGCATTCAGCGACCTGGCGGCCAGCGTGCCCATGTTCGGCGGACTGGCGCTGATCGTCGTATTGATCGTCTACCAGTTCAGGGCACAGCATCCGCTGCTGACGGTCCGCACGATGATGACGAGCGCGATCCCGGTTGCAGGAGTCGGTGTCGCCTTGTTCGCCGCAGCGGCGTCAGTGGCGGCCACGGCGTTGACGGCGAACGTGTTGATGCAGGGCTTCAGTCCGGTTCAGGTGGGACTGTTGTATCTGCCCGAGGTCGGCGGCGCCGTCGTGATGGCGGTCGTGTTCGGATTCGTCATCACGCGTCGCGCGATGCATTACCTGCCGCTGGTAGGCATGGCGCTTCTGGCGGCGGGGATCGTGGTGTTCCGGTTCGCGCTGCCGGGGAATGTGCCGTTGGCGTTGATCGGCTCGGCGTTGACGGGGCTGGCGTTGGGAGCGACGGTGGCGCCGGCGTTGTTTGTGGCGGGGTTCTCGCTGCAGTCGGCGAGCCTGCAGCGGGTGTTCGCGATCATCGAGCTGCTGCGGGCAGTGGCTGCGTTCATGGTGGCGCCGATCCTCGCGCACGTGGCGGATGCACTGCCGGGTGATCTGAACGCGGGCACGGGCGTCACGCTATGGATCGGTCTCGGGTTGTCGATTGGCGGCGCGCTGTTCGGGGTGGCGATTTATGCGTTGAGTGGGGCGCGACCACAGAAGCCCGACTTGGACAAGTTCCTGGATGGGGAGTCGCCTGCGTGGTACTCGCCGCCGCTGTTGGCGCGCTTGCGGTCGGGGCTGCCGCCACCGGTTGCGTTGCCTCAGCGTGCCGAAGCGACGCCGGTGCAGTGGGATGTGCCGACCTCCGTCGGACCTGTGGTGTTCGCATACGACGGAACGAACCTGGCGGAGAGGGCAATTCACCAAGCAGCGACCCAACTCGGGTCAGGGCGTTGTGCGTTGGTGGTGTGCGTGTGGCAGCCGGCGGACGTGGGCTTCACGCCGGCCGATGAGGATCACTTCGACGCGGATCAAGCCCAGGAGGTCAGGCACGCGGCGGAGAGGACCGCCGCCCACGGGGCGTCGTTGGCGGAAGAGGCCGGGTTCCGTGCCGAGAGCATCGCGGTTGAGGCTGCTCCGACATGGAAGGGCATCGTGCGTGCCGCAGACGAGCACGGTGCGAGCCTCATCGTGCTCGGACCGCACCGCCGCAGCGGGCTACTGGGTCACCTTCAGGGCAGTGTCGCGGCCGCGGTGATCGCGCATACGGACATTCCGGTGATGGTATTCCCCGAGCGATCAAGCGCTGCGCGCGACGGAGACGCTACTTCTCCGGCGGCGGGGTGGGAAGTTGCGTTGTCGCGTAGGAGGTCGGCTCGCGGCGCAGAATTCGGAGCGTAGCGGTCGGCGCGGAGAACTCCTCGGTCGGTGGCGCCGCGATCACCGTCGTCGAATCCTCCTCGAGCCGAACGATTTTCGGTCCTGTCGCGAGGCATCAGCCCATCGGGACTGGCGCTGGTTTGCCGGCGACGATGAGTTGCTCCCCCAGGTCGTAGTCGGGGTCAGCGTTGTGGGTCAGCACGCCGACGGCGACACCGTGGCGTTGGTACCAGACGGTGAACCCGTTGTCGTGATCGATCACGCGGCTGTGCGTGAAGCCGTCGCCCCAAGCGTGGTACTTCAGCGTCGCATTCCCGATTGACGTCCAAAACCCCGGCGCACCATGCCAATTCGCCGGTTGCCCGGCCGCGCCGGTTCCGGCCGCCGCTCCTTGGTCGGCCGCGTCCTGCCAGTGCTCGATGGCGATGCGGCGGCCAGCATCGGTGTTGACCGCGAATGCGACGTCACCGGCGGCGTAGATGTCATCGGCCGACGTGCGCAGGTGAGCATCCACCGCGATGCGTGACTGCTCGAGGTCCAGTTCGGCGGCGCGGGCAAGGTCGATGCGCGGGGTGACGCCGGTCGCGGCGAGCACTATGTCGCAGCCGATCGTCCGGCCGCCGTCGAGTTCCACCGCACCTTCGCGGATCTCTTTAACCGATGCTCCTGCGACGTAGCGCGCGCCGGATTGCTCGACGAGGTCGCGGATCCGCCGCCCGACGTCGGCGCCGAGGCGTTTCTCCTGCGGTTGCTGCTCGGGGGCCACCAGCGTCACGTCGATGCCTCGCATGGCGAGCGAGGCCGCCGCCTCGCAGCCGATGAACCCGGCGCCGACCACGACGGCGGATCGTGCGCCGGTGGCCGCCTGCCGCAGGCGTCGGGCGTCGGTCAGCGAGCGCAGGTTGAGGGCCCGCTCACCCCCTGGCACCGGCAACGGCGAGGGCTCGGCGCCGCAGGCCAGCACCAGGGCGCCGTAGGCCAAGCGCTCTCCATTGAGAAGAACGGCATGGTCGACGACGTCGATGGCGGTCACTTCGCCACGGTGAATCTCGATGGACCGATCGGCGAACCACTCCGCGGGGTGAAGCTCGACGTCGTTGGTGTCGCCGCGGAGGAATTCCTTGCTCAGCGGCGGCCTGGCGTAGGGATGGTCGGGATCGTTGGTCATGATGCGCACGGGCGAGTCCGTGTCGTGCTGGCGGAATGCCTCCGCCGCGCCTACGCCTGCGGGTCCGCTTCCGATGATCACCAAGCCGGCACTGTCCACGCATGGCGAATACCCGCTTTCGCGGCGCCGATACCCCGGTGCGTTGAGCTTTGAAGCTAATTCCCCGGCGGGGTCGGAAGTTGCGTTGTCGCGTCAGACGTCGGCTCGCGGCGCAGAATTCGGAGCGTAGCGGTCGGCGCGGAGAACTCCTCCGTAGGTGCCGCCGGGATCACCGTCGTCGAATCCTCCTTGAGCCGAACAATTTTCGGTATCGCTGCGGTTGGCGCAGGCTGCCCGAGTTTCGGTGCTGCGGCGGTCGGCGGCTCAGGTGCGGGCGCCGGCGCGGGCGCGGCGCGAGTCTCGCGGCGGCGCACCAGGTAGCCCGCCAACGGGCCGGTGAACAGCATGGCGATCAGGACGGTGAGGCTGAGCAGGCAGATGACCACGTCGAACGTGCTGGTGATCTGCTGGGCGAGGTTGTTGCCGTAGACGGCGTCGGGTGAGGGTTCGGCGTAGCGCGGGGCGAGGGCGACGCCGATGGCCAGGTTCGCGACGGTGAAGACGAACAGCGCCCCGCTGAAGGCCGCGATGACGCTCGGCGTGGTCTCGCCTCTTCCGAGTTGGCGCTGCAGCCAGCGCGCGATGATGCCGGTGACCAGGTTGAACGCCGTCATCGCGACGCTGTCGTACAGGGCGTGGGGCAAATCCAGCGACAGTGCGATCAGGTAGTCGACAACGCGGCATACGGCCGCGGCGAACGCCCAGAACGCGATGAGCGTCAGGCACTTCTGCGCGGCGGAGCGGTACGCACCCACTGTGGGCGGTTTGATCAGGAAGACGGCGTAGAGGGTCGTCGGGGCGACGATCGCGGCGGCGGCTGCCCAGAACAGATAACCCTCGTAACCGACGGCCGCCGTCGAGGTGTTCTGCGCGATGCCGTGAAAGGCGTCGACGTCGCGGCCGACGGGAAGAACCCACACCAGGATGCTGGCCAGCGCCGCCGAAGCGCCCAGTGCGGTGGTGGCCAGTCGGGCGGCGGCGGACTTCTCGAGAAGCCAGCGCGATGCAATCACCAACGCGATCAACGCCACCGCACCGTAGAGCAGTGTGGTGATGATGACGGCGACGTCGTGACCGCCGAAGTCGCCGTTCGTGACGAACAGGTAGCGCAGCCGCCAGTACAGGTTGAAGGCGACCGAAACCGTTGCGAGCGCAATCGATACCGCGCCCAGCGCCCGCGCGGCGGTGTACCAGCGCCGAAAGCCGTTGTCCTCGATGGTGATACTGGTGATCGGCGGCTGAGCCGCGAGCAGCGCACCTCCGACGCCCACGATCAAACCAGGGCCGACGCCCGGCGGCGTCAGCCCGGTTCCGCCGTCGCGCACGGTTTGCACCAGGTGGAACCCGACGAAGCCGAGCGCGAGGACGAGGTAGGCGACATTGAGGAGCAGTCGTATCAGGCTGGTCCGGCGGACGTCGGGCTGCGGGGCGGCGAGCCGGAACGGGCCGACATGTGGGGCCAGCGCGGCGGCCACGGCGAGCAACGTCACGAAGATGACCACGACGAACAACAGGCCATTGGTGCCCGGGATGCCGAGGCCGAACTCGAGGTTCCAGGGCAGCAGCAGAGCGAGGACGAGCAGCGCGCCCGCTTTGACGTCTCGGAGCAGGTTGGTGCGGACGGGCACGTATCCCACGCGGGGTGACTGGGCGACGGCAGGCGCTGCGGTGGTGGCCACCATTTCGGTGGCGGGCGCGTCGTAACGCTGGTCGCTCACGTGACGATTTCCTTTCTGAGTGACGCGAGGGGTCGCCACTTAGGGTGCTCACTTTTGCTCCCGTACACAAGCAACGGCCGCCGAGGCTGTGAAAGGGTGGACCGGTGGACGTAGTGCTCGGGGTGGCGGTCACCGGGCGCGTGGCGCGTTTGGCGCTGATCGGCTCGCCGGCCTCGGGCGGCCAGGTGCTCGACCAGTATGCGTTGGACCTGCCGGACGACGCAGCAACCGATCTGGCCGACACCATCGTCGGCACGTACCGTGCCGTGGCCGACTCGGGCAACCGGATGGCCGCGATCCGGCTCTGCCTGCCGGACGCGTCGCAAGCGGAGACCTTGCGGCAGACGGTGTTGGGCGCGGGAGCGCAGAACGTCGAAGTGGTGGCGGAGACCGAGGCCGCCGCGGCGCTGGCGCGCAGCGTCGGTGCGGACGCGGCCCTGTTGCTGGCTGACGACGACACCGTGTCGCTGACGGTGATCGGCGAGGACGAGGAGTCGACGTCGGTGCTGGCGTCGGTGCCGATCGGTGTGACCGGTGCGGCCGTCGCGTGTGCGGCGGTGTTGCAGAATCTGCCGAGCGCGCAGGCGCCCGCGCGGATCATGCTGGTCGGTCAACGCTTGGATCTGGATTCGGTTGCGGCAGAGCTGCGTTCGACGGCACCGGTGGAGGTGCCGCCCGATGCGGGCTACGCGATCGCGCGGGGCGCAGCGCAGACGACCGAGGATTCGGGCTTCCCCGCGGGCGCGGCGACGATGATGGCGCCCGCAGCCGCGGACGCGACAATGATGGCGCCCGCCGCCGGTGACGCGACGCAGATGGCGCCGTCGACGGATCCCTCGGTGGTCGGGCCGCAGTTGGCGTACTCGGAAGAGGAGCCGGGCGATTACGAGCTGCCCTTCGACTCGCTCGAGGAATTCGTTCCGGAGCTGGAGGACGAAGAGGCATACACCGCGATGATCGGGCCGCCACCGCGGAAGACGCTGTTGATGGGCAGCGCGATGGCGTTCGTGGTGGCGAGCTTCGCGACGCTGGCGGTGACGGTCGCGATCAACATCCGGCCGGTGGCCGATGTCCAGGCGCAGCCGGTGCAGGCGACTCAGGCGGAAACGGTGCCAGGGCGATTCTTGCCGCAGGTGCCGCATGAGCCGGATCCGGTGGCGCTGCCCGTGGCGGTGGTATCGCCGGCGCCCGCGGCTCCGGCGCCGAATGTGCCGATAAATCGCGGGCCGAACAGTGTCGCGCCGGAGGCTCCGGCTCCTCAGGCACCGCCGGCTGAACCGGTGCCGGGAGCGCCGGTGGTCCCGATTCCGCCGGTCATCCCGTTCCCGCCGCCGTTCTACCCGTTCCCGACAATGCCGACGTTCACGACGACGATTACGTCAACGCCGACGACCACAACGACTACCCCGACAACCACGACTACGACCCCGACGACGACAACGCCGACGACAACTACCGAGACGACGACGTCGACTTCAGAGCCGACGACGATTCCGCTGTCGCCGGTCACTCCGGTCATTCCGAAGACAGTGCCGCCGGTGACGCAGGCGCCCGCATACACGCCTGCTCCCGCGTACACGCCTCCACCGGAGCCTGCCTACACTCCGCCAGGCGCGCCGGCCTATACGCCGCCGGCAGTAGCGCCGGTGGCGCCGGCACCTTCTCCGATTGCGCCGGCACCTGCTCCCGTACTCGAGAAGC
>JAVRPX010000657.1:0-6120 GCA_032161985.1 Mycobacterium sp. | reverse complement strand
GTAGCGGTCGGTATCGAACGCTGCCCTGCAGTAGCGGCGGGTAGACGCCGAGACTGCGCGCCGGTCAGCCCGCCATGAACTGGTCGTAGGCCGACGCCAGGTCCGGCGGCAGCACGGTCACGTTGCACTGGCGCTGGGTGTCACCGATCGGCGCCAGGATGCCCCGCAGGTCGTAGTACTCCTGCGGGTTGGCGGTGAAGTAGTCGCGCAGAGTGCCGGCAGCCTGCGGACGCGGCTGACTGAACGCCGCCCCCACCGCCTGATTCGCGCCGGGGTGAGCGTCGAGGTAAGCGCGCGCGGAGCCCAGCGTCGTGCTGACGGTGTTGGACACCCCGCTGGCGGTGCACGCCTCGGGCGCCGCCGTCGCGCTGGGCGCGGCGATGGTTGCTGCAGCCACGCCCCCGAGCAGGCAGCCGGCAGCGACACCGGCGACGTGCCGGCGCGCAGTGATACCACTGAATTTCATGATCATTTCTTCCTTTGAATTGCGGTTCGGTCGCTGATTCCCCGTCCCCAAATTCAAGTTACCCACGAGAAAGTCGTGCAAACCCACCACGCGATCGGGTGGACACCACTGCGCGAAGCGTTACAGCCCCGCGGCGTGAGATGGACCTCAAAATGGCCCAATTCCGCTAAGCCATCGGCCAGATCGGCGCCGAGATCTTGAAAACTCTCAGAATTAGCCGTAGTCCCTTAGTTGATCGTGATTTCGATGGTGATCGAATTGTTATCGAATACGCGGTAGCGTCCCTCGGTGTGACGCCGACGCGCCCACAAGTCATCCAGTGGGGCACCGGCGCGGTAGGCACCGAGATGATCACCGCGATACTCGACCACCGGACCGGCCTCGATCTTGTCGGGGTCAAGGTGTACTCCGAAACAAAGCACGGCAGGGACGTCGGCACCCTCGTCGGGCGCGATCCGATTGGCGTGCTTGCCACCGCGGACACCGCCGAGATCGTCGCGATGCGGGCTGACTGCTGCCTTGAGGCGGCCACCTGGGCGCCGTCGGGCGCCAACGCGCAGGCATGGCGCTTCGTCGTGCTGCGCTCACCCGAGCAGCGCGCCGTCGTCGCCAAAGCCGCCGCCCATGCACTCGAGGTGATCGAGCCGGTCTACGGAATGACTCGGCCAGCCGAAGACGATCACAGTGCCCGCGCCCGCAACAACCGCACCACCTACGAATTACACGACCGCGCAGGCGAATTCACGTCGGCACTGTTCTCGCAGGAGCGCTTTCCGACGGCCTCCGAGCTGTTGCTCGGCGGGTGCTGCGCGGCGCGGTGGGCGTCCCCGACGACTGGACGCTCGCGGGCCACATCGTGGTGGGGTGGCCGAAGGGCAGGCACGGGCCCGTGCGCCGCCGCCCACTTGCCGCGGCGGTGAACTTCGACCGTTGGGACCGATCGGCATACTCGTAGTCGACATCGTCAAACAGAGATGAGGTGGCCGTGCGGCTCGACCTGCTCACCCCCGGCATCGAAGTTGGTCTCGTCACCACCAACCTCGACGCGATGGTCGCCTTCTACGAGGGCTTCCTCGAATTGAAGTTCCAGGGCGAAGTCGAGTTCCCCGGCGGGTCGCAGCGGCGGTACTCGCTCGGCAGTGGTGTGGTGAAGCTCGTCACGTACGAGCAGCCACCGCCCGCGCCCGCCGCTCCCGGTGGCGGCCGTGCGCAAGCGGGCGTCAGGTACTTCACGATCGGGGTGAAGAACCTGCGCGCGACGGCAGACGCGTTCGCCGCGTCCGATTACGAGGTGGTCGAACCGGCCACCGAGTTTGAACCGGTGCCCGGCATGGGGTGGATGTTCGTCGCCGACCCCGATGGAAACTGGATTGAATTGTTCGGAACGCTGTGAGCATCCCGAGTACACCCCAGGCCGCGCCGACGTGTTACCGGCATCCCGACCGCGAGACGTACGTCCGCTGCACCCGCTGCAACCGTTCCATCTGCCCCGAGTGCATGCGCGACGCGGCCGTCGGCCATCAGTGCACGGAATGCGTCGGCGAGGGGGCGAAGACGGTGCGCCAGCCGCGTGCCGCGTTCGGCGGGCGCGAGTATGGGGCGAAGCCGGTAGTCACGTACGCGCTGATCGCTCTCAACGTGCTGATGTTCGTCCTTCAGAACGTGTCAGCGGACCTACAGAGGGAGCTGGTGCTGTTTTCGCCAGCGGTGGCCGACGGGCAGCTGTATCGCCTGCTGACCTCCTCTTTCCTGCACTACGGAATCACGCACCTGCTGTTCAACATGTGGGCGCTCTACGTCGTGGGACCGCCGTTGGAAATGTGGTTGGGCCGACTGCGATTTGGCGCGCTGTACATCCTCAGTGCGTTGGGCGGATCCGTCCTCGTGTACCTGCTGTCATCGCTGGGCGCCCAGACCGCGGGCGCTTCAGGTGCGGTGTTCGGCCTCTTCGGCGCCTCGTTCGTGGTAGGCAAGCGCCTCAACCTCGACACCCGGTGGGTGGTCGGGCTCATCGCGATCAACCTGGCCTTCACCTTTGTGATCCCACTCTTAGGTGGGCAGAACATCAGCTGGCAGGGACACATCGGCGGGCTGGTCACCGGCACATTGGTCGCCGCCGCCTACGCGTATGCACCGCGCGAGCGGCGCACCTTGTTCCAGGTTTCGGTGACGGTCGCCATCCTGGTGGTGTTCGTGTTGCTGATCTGGTGGCGGACAACGCAACTGTTCGCCCAGTTCGGCATCGCCTGACGTCGCCCGACGTTTGCCCACTGCTCAGCGAATAGCTACCTGGCCATGTCAGCGTGGCTGCATGAGCGTGGAGCCCGAGGCCTCCCCACGGCCGGTCGAGCGTTTCCACCGGCTGTGTGAGGTCGTAGTCGCCTGCCTGCCGTTTGGGCTGGATTCCATTGTTGCGCCGACGTTTCTGGGCTTCGTCGTGATCAACGGCTTCACGTTCGCAGTCGATCTGGCACTCCTGACGCTGCTGCACGGCGGGCTGGGCCTGGTGCTTCCTGTCGCGGTGACGGTGGCGTACGCATGCGCGTTCACGCTGAGCTACGTCCTCAACCGCATTCTGAACTTCCGCTCACACGCCGCGGCCGGGCCGCAATTCGCGGTGTACGTGGTTGTGGTCGTGGTGAACTACCTCGCGTTCATCCTCGGCGTCTCCAGTGCGCTCACGGCGCTCGGCGTCGAATACCACGTCGCGCGGATCGTGGCCGGCGGCTGCGAAGCCGTCTACATGTACAGCGCGATGCGCTGGGTGGTGTTCCGGCGCTGACCGCTCATCGGCTCGATGGCATGCCGAAGACCGCAAACAGGGCCGGCTCGAGAAACACCGTGATCGCCGTGATGCATCCCTCCCCGGCGGTGAGGACATGTATCGCGTGGGCCCGCATCACGCCGTCTTCATCACGCCGGTAATCAGCCACGGCGGGTTGCCCGTTCGCGGACGTGGGGATCATGAGCACGGCGCCGGCCTCGGCGAAGGCGCGTGCGGCGAGGAATCGCGTCACCGCATCCCTGCCGGTGAACCAGACGGCGAACGGGGGCATTTCGAGCTTGACGTCGGCTTGCAGCAGCGCGGTGAGCGCGGCCATATCACCGTTTTCGAATGCCGCGCAATAACGTTCGACGAGCGCAAGGAGCTCGCGGTCGTCTGGCTCGGTGATGTCGTCGTCGCTGGGCGCGACATCGGCGAGATGCGCCCGAGCTCGCTGCAGGGCACTGTTGACCGCTGCCGGAGTGGTCTCGAGCAGTTCGGCAACTTCGGCGGCGCTGAACGCTACGACGTCACGCAGGATCAATACCGCCCGCTGCCGGGCGGGCAGTTCCTGCATCGCAGTGACGACGGCCAGCCGGATGCTCTGTTTGGCAGTCACGGCATCCTCGGGCGTGAATGTGTCGGGAAGTGGTTCCAGCCACGGATATCCGGCCTTGCTGCGGTCGACGTTCACCTCGGGATCGACGGACGCGGCGCCGAGTCCGGCGGGTAGCACCCGGCGGGCACGGTTCTGCAGCGCGCGCAGGCATGCGGTGGTCGCGATGCGGTACAGCCAGGTGCGCAGCGCCGCGCGCTCCTCGAACGCCTCGTAGCCTCGCCAGCCGCGCAGGTACGTCTCTTGGACCAGGTCCTCGGCGTCCTGCGCCGAGCCGAGCATGCGGTAACAATGTGCGATCAACTCGGCGCGAAAGGGCGCCGCCTGCTCGATGAAATCCTGCTGGGCCGGCACGGCTGTTCTCCTATTTAGAGGTGGCTTCCCTCAATACAGATACGCCCGGCGGCTCGAACTCATCGAGGGTGAACCGACGAGTCTCGCCCGTACTTCAGTATCTGACTTGATATGAACCAACACACCAATCCCTCACCCATCGATCTGGCCGGCTCCACAGCGATCGTCACCGGAGCCATCCGCGGATTCGGCCGCGGCATCGCCGACGCGCTGGCCGCCGCTGGCGCGCGCGTCGTCGGCGTGGCACGCAGCGGCGCCACGGTGTCCGCCGATGCTGCCGACCCCGCGACGGCGGGCAGGCTCATCGACGAGTACCAACCGCGCACGGTGGTGCTGTGCGCGGGGGCGGCACCACAGATGAGCCCGCTGCAAGAGCAGACGTGGGAATCCTTCAGCCAGAACTGGAACGTTGACGTCGCCCAGGCATTCCACTGGATCCGCCATGCGCTGCAGCGCCCGTTGGCCCCCGGCAGCACCGTGGTCGCGATCTCCAGCGGCGCGGCGATCAACGGCTCGCCGCTCAGCGGCGGCTATGCGGGTGCCAAGGCCACCGTCCGGCTCGTCACCGGGTACGCCGCGCTCGAGTCGGAACGCGCCAGGCTGGGCATCGACTTCGTCTCGGTGCTGCCCGCGCTGACGCCTGCGACCGACCTCGGCGAGAAGGCGGTGGCGGCCTACGCCGAGCGCCAAGGCGTCGACGTGGACACGTTCGTCCAGTCCCTGCGGCCGGCCCTCACCGCGGAGCAAGTCGGAAAGTCCGTGCTGGAGATCGCCACGGGCCAGCGGCGGGACCACCGCGCATACACGCTGTCCTCCGCGGGCCTGTCACCGTTGGGCTGAGCACGCGCAAATGTGGGTATCCGTAGACATGGCGTTCAAACTCACATACACCGACGGACAAGAATCCGACTACGACGACGGCACGAAATGGAAAGTCGAGGACGGAGTGCTCAAGCTGGGCCGGGAGGAAGGGAACTGGAGCGTTTTCGTCTCCCCGGGTCACTGGGCCACGATCGAGATCGGCAAAGGCTCGAAAGAGAAGAAGCAGGACAAGGACGAGAAGGACAAAGGCGACAAGGACGACAAGGACGACAAGGACGAGAAGGACGACACGGACGACACGGACGACAAGGACGACAAGGACGACAAGGACGACGACTGAGCCTCAGACCTCGATGCGGGATCCGATGCTCACGGTTCGGTCGAGCGGCAGGGTGAAATAGGCGGCGGCGTCGGAAGTGATGTAGGACGTCGCAATGAAAAGCCGTTTGCGCCATTCAGGCATCGTGGGTTCGTCGCCAGGGACCAGCTCGAGCTTCGACAGGAAGTACGAGGCCGCGTCGACGTCGATGTGGCCTTCGGTGTGCGCGGGGTCGAGCAGGCCCAGCGCGGCAGGGACGTTCGGCCTTTCCATGTATCCGTAGCAGGCCCGAACGTGGATGATGCCGTCTCGTTTGTAGCCCAGCTCGTCGATTGTTGTCCGCTCTTCGTCGGTCAGGCGAGGGACCGGTACGGTCTCGATCGACATGATGATGACATGTCGATGCCGCACACGGTTGTGCTCGACGTTGGCCCGCATCGCAAGGGGTGCCGTCTCGTTGCCGCGATTGAGGAACACCGCCGTGCCCGCCACGCGCACCAGTGGCGGCTTGCAGTCCCGAAGGCCGTCGACAAACTCGCGCAGCGGACCCTCGGCCTTTTCCCTTGCGCGCGTGACGATTTCGCGTCCCTTTTGCCAGGTGGTCATCACCGTGAAGGCGGCGACGGCGATGAGCAGCGGTAGCCACGCGCCGTGTACGAGCTTGGTCAGATTCGCCGCCAAGAACATCAGGTCGACGAGCAGCAGCAGACCACCCCCTGTCAGGACTACCCACAGCGGCCATCGCCACCTGTTACGGGCGTAGTAGAAGAACAGTGTGG
>JAVRPX010000656.1:0-6587 GCA_032161985.1 Mycobacterium sp. | reverse complement strand
AGAAGCCGAACTCGTCGTCGGAGAGCTTCTCGCCGTCGATATCGGCCTCGACCAGTTGGGTGACGATGTCGTCGCCGGGATTCTTGCTGCGGTCGTCGGCCATTTGCATCGCGTACTGGATCAGCTCAATCGATGACATCGCGGGGTCGACGTCGGCATATTCCGGGTCCTCACCGGCGGTCATCTCGTTGGACCAGCGGAACAGTTTGTCTCGGTCTTCCTGCGGCACGCCGAGCAGGCCGGCGATGGCCTGCAGCGGCAGCTCGCACGACACCTGTTCGACGAAGTCGCCGGACCCTTCCGCGGCGGCCGTCTCCGCGATCTTCTGCGCGCGGGCAGCCAACTCCTCCTCCAGCCGCCCCACCGAGCGAGGGGTGAAACCACGCGAGATGATCTTGCGCAGCCGGGTGTGTTGCGGGGCGTCCATGTTGAGCATCACGCTGCGCTGCAAGTCGATGGAGTCGCGCGTCATCGCCTGGGGCCAGACCGGGATGGCGCCGTCCGGCGAGCTGCCGAACACGTCGTTGCGCTTCGACACGTCCTTGACGTCGGCGTGCTTGGTCACCAACCAATAGCCTTTGTCTCCGAACCCGCCGGTTCCGCCGGGAACGTCGACCCAGTGAACGGGGTCGGCCTTGCGCACCTCGGCGAGCTCGGCGACGGGCAGACCCGCGAGGTTTACCTCTGCGTCGAGGAAATCGAAGCCATCGGGCAGATTCGGGCAGGCCATGGGTGAACTCCTCGATACGAACTAGAGACGACGTGGTCTAGTGCCAACTTGGAACCATTGAAACATGCCTTAACCGCAGATAAAAGGCGCGGTCACATCGGCGCTTGTCAGAGTAATGAAACGTGTTCTAGCCTGGCGGGATGGGTAACCCTGTCATCGTTGAAGCCACCCGCAGTCCGATCGGCAAGCGGAACGGATGGCTATCTGGCCTGCATGCGACCGAACTATTGGGCGCCACGCAGAAGGCGCTCGTGGAGAAGGCCGGTATCGACGCCGGCGACGTCGAGCAGATCGTCGGCGGCTGCGTCACGCAGTTCGGTGAGCAGTCCAACAACATCACCAGGGTGGGCTGGCTGGTCGCAGGCCTGCCCGAGCACGTCGGCGCGATGACTGTCGACTGCCAATGCGGCAGCGGCCAACAGGCCAACGGGTTGATCGCCGGGCTCATCGCGGCTGGCGCCATCGACATCGGGATCGCCTGCGGCATCGAGGCGATGAGCCGCGTCGGCCTCGGCGCCAACGCGGGCCCAGATCGCAGCATCCTGCGGCCGGCGTCGTGGGACATCGACCTGCCCGACCAGTTCACCGCAGCCGAGCGGATCGCCAAGCGCCGCGGCATCAGCCGCGAGGAGATCGACCAGTTCGGCTTCGACTCGCAGCGCAAGGCCAAGCAGGCCTGGGCCGAGGGCCGCTTCGACCGGGAGATCAGTGGCATCGAGGCGCCGGTTCTCGACGAGAACAAGCAACCGACCGCGGATCGCCATGTGGTCACCCGCGACCAGGGCCTGCGCGACACCACACTGGAAGGCCTCGCCTCGCTAAACCCGGTGATCGAGGGCGGTATCCACACGGCGGGCACGTCGTCGCAGATCTCGGACGGCGCCGCCGCGGTGCTGTGGATGGACGAAGACAAGGCCAAGGCGCTGGGCCTGCGGCCGCGGGCACGGATTATCAGCCAGGCGCTGGTCGGCGCTGAGCCGTACTACCACCTCGACGGTCCGGTCCAGTCGACGGCCAAGGTGCTGGAGAAGGCAGGCATGAAGATGGGCGACATCGACATCACCGAGATCAACGAGGCCTTCGCATCGGTGGTGCTGTCGTGGGCGCGCGTACACGAGCCGGACATGGAGAAGGTCAATGTCAACGGCGGCGCGATCGCGCTTGGCCACCCCGTCGGCAGCACCGGCAGCAGGCTGATCACCACCGCGCTTCACGAGTTGGAGCGCACCGATCAGAGCACGGCGCTGATCACGATGTGTGCCGGCGGAGCGCTGTCCACCGGCACAATCATCGAGCGCATCTAGTACCAGTAGACGAAGTTCGTCGACCTGCCGTTGTCGCAACCCACGTTGACGTCCCACGGGTGAAACAACGGAACCCCTGGGAACTCCAGGTCCTGGCTGCCGAAGGACGACAGGTTGACCTTGCGAACGATCCAGCCATCGGCGGTGTACGTGCACGAGGTATTACCGGGTCGCCAGTTCTTCACCGTGGCGGTGAGGCCTCCCGGATGCGGGTGGTAGATCACTTCCGGATCCCCGTTGAACGCGTCTGCCTGCGCTGTCCCTGCAGCGACGAGCAGCAGGGCCGGCGCTGCGACGGCCGCGGCGAGGGCAGCGAGCGCGGATTTCTTCAGTTTGGTGCCCATTTCTTGCCTCCATCATGTTGCGGTTTCCCGACGCCATTGCGCCGGTTGCACCGCAAACGATGGTGGAGAGGCGACCGCCCGCTACACGTACTTCGCTACGCAAGTTTCTGTGGTGAACTACCTGACCCGCCGCATGAGCGGCCGGGTCTAGACCTTCTCGATGCGCGGATAAAACCGGGCCCGGATGTGATGGATCTTGCCGTCGGACGCGGGAATCAGGAACGTTTCCTTGACCGGTGCGACGACGCGACGACCGGCAAACTTGGCCTTCGTGACGACGGTGAACGTGGCTTGCACTTCGTCCCCGTTGACGGTGAAGTTGCGGTCGGTGGTTGCGGCGATGATGCGGTACTGCGGTCCACGACTTAGGCTGCGCCGCAAGTGACTTCCGGAGAAGCCGGTCTTGACGCCCTGTTCGATGCGGACGCAATCCGGCGCGAAGGGCACGGAATCGCCTGCGTGGCTGGCGAGCGCGTCGACATAGGCATCGGCCGCCGCGATGCGGTCGGTTGCTGGAACTTCTTGGGCTGGGTCCACCCGAACGAGCATAGGATGACCGCCATGGCAAAGTCTCGCCCCCGCTTCATGGACACGGAGCCCGCGGACTTCTTCATCAAGTGGATGTCGAAGATCAACACCTTCATGTATCGCCGCAGCGACGGCGAAGGCTTCGGCAGTAACTTTCAGGGCATTCCGGTGGCGCTGCTGACTACGACCGGGCGCAAGAGCGGACATCCAAGGACCAACCCGCTCTATTTCCACCGCGACGGCGACACCGTCGTGGTGGCCGCGTCCAGGGGCGGCAGCGACAAGAACCCGCTGTGGTACCTGAACATCAAGGCCGATCCGAAGGTCCAGGTCCAGATCAAGAAAGAGGTGCTCGACCTGACCGCCCGTGACGCCACCGACGAGGAACGCGCCAAGTACTGGCCGCGGCTGGTGGAGATGTACCCGACCTACGACGACTATCAGTCCTGGACCGACCGGGTGATCCCGCTCGTGGTCTGCGAGCCGTGAGCACCGAGTACGACCTGCACTTCTATTTCGACCCGGTCTGCCCGTTCGCATGGCTGACCAGCAAGTGGGTCCGCACGGTCGCCGCGCAACGTGACTTTCGGGTCGATTGGCGGTTCATTTCGTTGCGCGTCCTCAACGCGAATGTGGACTACGCCACGCACTTCCCACCGAATTACGAGGAAGGGCACACCGCAGGACTTCGGCTGCTGCGAGTCGCCGCGCGCATCCGTGGCCGGCATGGCCGCGAAGCGGTTGGGCCGTTCTACGAGGCGATCGGTGGCCGGCTGTTCGACACGTCTCGCGGCGTTGATCCGCTGTCGGCGACGGACCAGGGGTCGCGACCCACGCTCGAGCCGTTGTTGCGCGATGCCGGTCTGCCAACCGATCTCGCGGAGGCACTCGACGACCAGACGCTCGATGACGAAATCCGTGCGGAAACCGAGGAGGCGCTGGCCCTGACGGGGCGTGACGTCGGGACGCCGATCCTTCATTTCCAACCACCGGGCGGCACAGCATTTTTCGGTCCGGTGATCAGCCGGCTGCCGTCGGCTGACGAAGCCGTCGAACTATGGGACCACGTCGTCGCGCTGGCGGCCTTCCCCGGCTTCGCCGAGATCAAGCGCAGCCTCCGGGAGCGGCCCCAGCTGGCCAGCTTCGGCGTCGACGACGATTCCGTTGGCAAGCAGGATGACTGGCACGGCGGCAGCCGCCGCACCAAGAAGTAGTTTGCGAATCGGCAACTTCGGCAAGTCAAGGGGTATGACTCAGCGGCGATGGATCAGAAATTCGCGCCTTATCGCGCTGCTGATGAAGTACTTCGCGCGTGCGCATATCTGGGTGTACCAGCGGACCAACGGACGGTTGGGCGCGAAGTTGCTGTGGTTTCCCGCAGCGTTGATCACCACCACGGGACGAAAGACGGGCCAACCGCGCACCACTCCGACGCTGTACCTGCGTGACGGCGATCGGGTGGTGCTGCCTGCGTCGTTCGGCGGCCGTGCCGAGCACCCCGGGTGGTATCGCAACCTGAAGGCAAACCCCAAGCTGCACATCCAGATTCGCGGTGAGCACCTCGACCTGATCGCCCGTGATGCCAGTGAGGATGAACGAAACCGATACTGGTCCAAGCTGATCAGGATCTATCCGCCGTACCGGGACTATCGGAAGGCGACCGACCGGGTGATTCCGTTGGTGGTCTGCGAGCGATAACGAAATTCAGGCGCCGTAAACCGGAACGGGCGGCCTCGCCTTGCCGAGCAACTCGGCGACGACCGGCCCCAGCTCGGCCGGATCCCACCGGGCGCCCTTGTCGACCTGGGGTCCGTGGGCCCAGCCCTCGGCTACGCGGACGATGCCGCCCTCGACCTCGAACATCTTCCCGGTAACGTCGCGCGACTCGACACTGCCGAGCCACACCACCAGCGGTGAGACGTTCTCCGGCGCCATGGCGTCAAACGCGGCGTCCTGAGTCGCCATCATGTCGGCGAACACGGTTTCGGTCATCCGGGTCCGCGCGGACGGAGCGATGGCGTTGACGGTGACGCCGTAGCGGCCCATTTCGGCAGCGGCCACCAACGTCAAGGCCGCGATGCCCGCTTTGGCGGCGCTGTAATTGGCCTGTCCCACACTGCCTTGGAGCCCGGCGCCGGAGCTGGTGTTGATGATGCGGGCGTCGAGGCTGTCAGGGGAGGCGTTGCCCTCCTTTGTCAATCCGCGCCAGTAGGCGGCAGCGTGCCGCATCGTGGCGAAGTGGCCCTTGAGGTGCACGGCCGTGACGGCGTCGAACTCCTCTTCACTTGTGTTCGCGAACATCCGGTCGCGGACGATGCCTGCGTTGTTGACCAGGATGTCCAGGCCGCCGAACGAGTCGAGCGCGGTCTGGATGAGCCCCTCGGCCTGCGCCCAGTCGGCGACGTTCGCCCCGCTGGTGACGGCTTCGCCACCGGCAGCAGTGATCTCGTCGACGACGCCCTGCGCGGCGCTGCCGCCACCTGCGGGTGATCCGTCAAGGCCCACGCCAATGTCGTTGACCACCACGCGCGCCCCCTCGGCGGCGAACGCAAGGGCATGCGCCCTTCCAATGCCGCCGCCAGCGCCCGTCACGATGGCCACGCGGCCGTCGAGCAGTCCCATATCCGTTGTCTCCTAGGTTATTTGATGTCAGCAGTCGTGGTTGCCAGGTAGTGCGGCGGCTCACCGCCGCCGTGCACCTCGAGCGATGCGCCGCTGATGTACGACGCGGCGTCGGACGCCAGGAAGGCCGCGGCCCATCCGACGTCGGCAGGCTTGGCCAACCTGCCGAGCGGTACGTTCTTCGAAATCGCGGCGATCGAGTCTTCGTCGCCGTAGAACAGTTCGGACTGCTCCGTCTCGACCATGCCGACCACGACCGAGTTGATCCTGACCTTCGGCCCCCACTCGACCGCCAGTGTGGCCGTGAGGCTTTCGACACCGGCCTTCGCAGCGCCGTAGGCGCCCGTACCCGGGCTTGGCCTGCGCCCACTGACGCTACCGATATTGACGATCGATCCGCCCCGCGCCTGGGTCTGCATGTGGTTGTTGGCGTGCTGCGAAACCGACAGCGGCCCAAACAGATTGAGCTCGATGATCTTCCGGCTGAACTTCGAGCTCGCTTCCGCAGTGAGGACGTACGGCGAGCCGCCCGCGTTGTTCACGACCACATCGAGGCGACCGTGGCGCTCCACGATCGCGTCGACCATCGCGGCTACCGCGTCGTCGTCCCGCACGTCACAGGGATGGAACTCGTAGGGCAATCCCTCAACCGGGCGGCGGGCGCACGTCACAACGGTCGCGCCCTGATCGGCGAATACCGCGCTGATTCCGGCGCCGACTCCGCGGACTCCGCCGGTCACCAGAACGACCCTGTCCTTGAGGCCGAGGCTTATTTCTGAGGGGTCGGTCACCGTGCTAGGGTACCAAGCAAGTGCTTGCTTAGGTAGCGACCCAGGAGTAACTGAGGTATCCGCATGACGATCACCACCAAGACTGTCGAGCCGGGCATCGTCTCGGTAACCGTCGACTACCCGCCGGTCAACGCGATCCCGTCGAAAGGCTGGTTCGAACTGGGCGACGCCATCACGGCCGCGGGCCGCGACCAGAGCACCCATGTGGTGATCCTGCGGGCCGAGGGTCGCGGCTTCAACGCAGGCGTCGACATCAAGGAGATGCAGA
>JAVRPX010000655.1:0-8721 GCA_032161985.1 Mycobacterium sp. | reverse complement strand
AAGCGATCAATGTTTCGGCGGGCTGGATCATGCACTGAGAAGCGGCGCGGCGGCCAGGTTGATTAGGCCATACGTTGCCCGCTGGACCCGGACGCCGATCCTCAAGGAGCGAGTTCAGCCGCGCAAGTAGGTCTTGATCGGCACATCGTGTGGCTTGGCAACGAAATTCGCAAGTCCGCACGCAAACGCGACCGAACGCGTGACTGACCAAACCCCCGTTGTGCCAAGAGTGTGCCAAGACGGGCGAACACAGCCTGACAGGGCATGGACAAAGTGGACACGAAACACCCGTTGACCTGGGTTTCGCAAGCGGTTACGGCACCAAATAAAACGCGGTAGACGCTCTGGCTCGGATTTACACACCAGCGGTCGGCGGTTCGATACCGTCCGCGCCCACCAAGGTCGTTTCCAGTCATGTTGGCGCACCGCTGAGCGCGGAGCGCTCGGTTCTGGCACACTTCGGCGCGACCAGAGCAGGAGAAGCCCGTGACCACCACCCAAACCGAGCGGCCCCCGCTGCTAACCCGGCGCGACCGAGCCATGCTGTCCGTCACCGTGGTCGCGGCCGTGGCAGCGGGAGTCCTGCACTACGCCCACGTGAATGCGGTGCTGGCATTCATCGTGTCCGCACTTGCGCTGGCTACGCTGGCATCCCTGGTCGGACGTTCAGTGGAGGCGCTCGGAGATCGGCTCGGGCCCAACGCCACGGGAATCCTGCAGACCGCACTGGGAAATCTGCCCGAACTATTCGTCATCGTGTTCGCGCTCAAGGCGAGCCTGTTCGACGTGGTGAAAGCCACCCTCGTCGGCTCGATTCTCTCCAACGCCCTGCTGGTGCTCGGGCTGGCGTTCGTGGTCGGCGGTCTCAAGCACGGTCGGCAGCGCTTCGCCGCTGACGACGTACGCACGCTCGGACTGATGTTCACCCTTGCGGTGTTCATCCTTGCCGTGCCCTCGCTCACCGCCGCGCTACACACCCCGGCGGCGTCGCATGAGCGGACGGTGTCGGTGGTCGTCTCCATCATCATGCTCATGCTGTTCGCGCTCTCGCTGCCGGCCACGCTCGGAAAGCGGTCGAGCGGTCCGGAGGCGCCCGCCAGAGCGTCGTCTCCCATTGTGGCGAGCCCAGATTCGGCCAAGGCCGCGAGCGCGGCGACAGCGCACGGGGACTGGCCGCTGGCGATGGCGATCGGCATGCTGGCCGCCGCGGGTATCGGTGCGGCCTTCGTGTCGGAGTGGTTCGTGGCTGCCCTGGAGCCGGCGATGGACGCAGCGGGTATCAACCAGGTCTTCGCCGGTCTGGTCATCGTGGCCATCGCCGGCAATGCGGTGGAGAATTTCGTCGGCATTCAGTTGGCCGCCAAGAACCAGATGGACTACGCGGTTCAAGTGATCCTGCAGTCGCCCGTCCAGATCGCTCTCACCATCGCGCCCATCATCTGCCTGTCGGCAGTATGGCTCGGCCAGCCCGGTTTCGATCTGGTGTTCTCGCCGCTGCTGTTGGCGGTGATGATCATGTCGGCGCTGGTCGCGGTGATAGTGACCTTCGACGGCGAGTCGAACTGGTTCGAGGGGGCGGTGCTCTGCGTGCTCTATGTTGCGATCGCTACGGCGTTCTGGTGGGGCTGAGTTCCCAGGCGTGGCAGGCCGCTTTCTGTCCAGCGGGTCGCCAGAGCGTCAGCCATCGCGGTGTCCTTCGAAACCGTAGGCGCACGCCGTTTCTCGACATTCCCGGACGACGCGAGGGGTCGCGTCGACGTCGCCGCGCGGCATCAGGATTAGCGCGTCAGTTCGATGCTCGTTGAATCGGCTTCAGCGTCGAGTTGGCGCAGAATCGCGTCCGCGCCGACGGCGCCAGAGTTGTTTGAGGCCATAACCGAATCGTAAAACCGTCCCACCCCGTTGTGGTACTAGCGATTTGGCACTGTTCGGGTTTGCGGATCTCGGCGTGGGCTATACCGCTTGCAGCGGGGGAACCGAGGTAGGTTGCGTCTATGTGGTCTCACGCCAGGCGATAGAGGGTTGCAACCCCAAGCGTTCAGCAGCTAGCGCCTGGCCCGCTATCGCCGCCCCTACCCAGCGTGCCGCGTGTGATGGACTGCTTGGGGGCCTCAGCGTTCGTTCACTCACCGCCTCGGCTGCGATCGGATAAGTTCACACCCATGGCCGACGGTCCTAGCGGCAATTCTCCACTCGAGCAGGCCCTGGCTGGCGGTACACCGCACCCCACAGGTTGGTTTCGGTTGTTCTTCGACGACGAACGTTGGGAATGGTCACCCGAAGTCGAACGACTGCACGGCTATGAACCTGGCACCACCCAACCCACAACCAACATGGTGCTCTCCCATAAGCATCCCGAGGATTATCAGCAGGTAGCCGCCACCCTCGACGACATCCTTCGAACCCGTCAGCCGTTCAGCACCCGCCACCGCATCATCGACGTCCAAGGACGCACCCATGATGTCATCGTGGTCGCCCAGCTGCTACGCGGCGAAGACGGCGACGTTATCGGAACGACCGGCTTCTATGTCGACGTGACCTTCCCGCCCGAGGAGCGCGAAACCTTCATCACCAACGCGGTCGCCGAGATAGCCGAGAACCGCGCCGTCATCGAACAAGTCAAGGGCATCTTGATGATGGTCTATCGTGTTGACGCCGACGCTGCGTTCGATCTCCTCAAATGGCGGTCGCAGGAATGCAACATCAAACTGCGCGCGATTGCCGAACAGCTGCTGGCCGATTTCCGGGCACTTGATTACGACGACACGCTGCCGCCACGCTCAATCTTTGACCAACTACTGCTAACGACGCACGAGCGCGTAGGGCAGTGCAGCTTGGCTGGGAGCGAAACCGGGGACGGCCCGGCCGGACGCTGGTCGGCTACATCGCCCGCTCCTGCGGCCAACACATAGCGAGTGGTCCGGCGAATGCGGAGGCATCACATCCGTGCCACCAAAGATGAATTGCAGGCGATCGAGCGATCCCGTCGTTGCGTGAAGGGCTCACCGGTCGGATCAATCCGTGTCGTCGGTTTCGGCCGGCGCTAGCGCGGCTCCCGGAGCGACCACAAGCGCATACGCCTGCGCAAGACTCAACAGATGCCGCGGAACAGTTGCCTTCGTGGCGGCCGCCTTGATCGCGTTCAGCAGCGTTTCCGCGGTCTCGTCGACGAGTGCGTCGTGTTCAGCCATCGGAATAGGGTCCTCCTCGCGTATGCCGTGTAGGACTTCATCCTGCACGCATCCGAACACCAGCGCCTCTCTGTCGGGTGAGGACTGTTCTGCCGGTTCTCTGCAATCAGTTCGATGATCGTCGCCGCGTATGCGATCCTCATCGGTCTCGTGATGTACAAGCGAAGCCACCGTCCTCGGCAACTAGCATCAACGATCGGCTCACCGCCTGAACTAAGACAGGCCGTCTTCCTGCTTGAGTGGCGGGCCCACCCGTCGGTGGTCGGCAGTAAACCCTGTAACCCCGATGGTTACCCCTCGCCGCCGAGCTCGGTCTTGTGGCGCTCGCTCTTGGCGGTGTCCTCGGTCATTGCCGCCTCATCGAGCCACTTCTGGACATCACCACCGAGGCGGTCTGCGGACAGGCGGCCGAAGTCGAGGGCCTGTACCGCCATCGCTGCCAGGACCTTCATGGCCCGTCCGCTGCGGTGGATCTCGGCCATCAGCGCACCGAGCGCCTGATTATCTTCGGCGCACAATGCCGACAGGTACCGGCGGGCATCGGCAAACTCGCGGTCGACGTGGGCCATCTTCCTCAGGAACTCGTCGGGCGATGGCAGGTCTTCGGGCGTGTCGGTCATGGGTTCTTCTTTCGGTGGTGGACCAACCCATTAGTCAGAGGCAAGACATCACGGCTCATTTTTGAAAATACTGCGCGTGGGAAAAAGGGTCCAGAGTCTCCGCAGCTGGTCCACCTGCCCGGAGGTGTCGCAGGGCCGACTCATACCGATTGCCGGAAGCAGGCTGAGCCGATTCGGCTGGTGATTGATGAATTGTCCACCTCCCTCGGCCGGTCACTTAATCCCCACACCCATAGGCCCAAAATAGGGCCAAACTTTCAGCCCAGGTGCTCTGACGGGTCCAATTTGGCCAGTGGGCAGCCCTCCGACCAGCAGAAACGGGGTGTCGCCGATGGCAAAACCGTCTCACACGCGCAAGGTCGGAGTGATCGTCACGGGGCCACAGCGGGGACGACGGTGTCCTCCGGCGCTGTCTGTAGCATTTGGCTCCGACCGCCCGTGCTCCGAGTCACGCGTGTCTCACATCACGACGTTCGAGCCACCTGCTCGGTCACCGTTTGTTCACCGCCCAATGGGGGAGAATCGACCGGAATCGACCGGTTTCACCGGAGATGCGGGACGACCAAACACGTTGTGCTGCAGTCGAAAACGAGCACCAACCGGAGCTATCAGAACCTACGGATGATAATCCGTTGGTCGCGGGTTCGAGGCCCCCCGCCCATAATTAGAGGTGGCAGAGTCGATCCCGGCTCCGCTGTACGTCTTCTCGGGGGGGCCGAATGAAACGGTTGGACCGCCCACACCCGATTCGGTGCCTGACGGTTAGAAGTAGTGGCGTCGACCGCCGACAGCGCGTCCCATCGATCCAAGAAGCGCCAGAACGACACCGGCGATGAGCAGAATGATTCCGATGGTCCAGAGGATCGAAATCTTGAGCAAAAACCCGGCGATGAGCAGGATGATTCCAAGGATGATCACGGCAGTGATCCTTTCTGGTCTGGGGCCGCCCGGTGCGCGTGAAAATCGCACCTGTTCGAGCACTCGCTCGACACTGACGTCAGTTAACACCCCTAGGGAGGGTGTTAATACACCCTTAAGGAGGTAATTTCAGGCGCATGGCCTGGCGCCCGAACAAACCGATCACGGTGGCCCTCGTGGACGACTACGACGTGGTTGTGATGGGCGTGGCCAATATGTTCAGCCAGTATCGCGACCGTATCGTTGTCGCCGAGCTTGACTCGAATATGGCAGTCGAAGATACCGTCGATATCGTTTTGTACGACTCCTTTGCGCAACCGGAATCGGATCACGAAGAGATCGCTGTTCTGGTCGCCAACCCGCGTGCGCGGCGAGTCGTGGTTTACACCTGGAACTTTCACCCAGACCTCGTCCTAAGTGCGCAGCAGCACGGAGCACACGGCTATCTATCGAAGACGTTGCCGGCTCGAGAGTTGGTCGCTGCTCTAGAGGCGGTGCACGCCGGAGAGACCGTCGTCAGCGATGCTCCTGCGCGGGCGCGCAGCGCTGTTGGGCTCGACTGGCCTGGTCGAGGAGAAGGCCTCAGTGATCGCGAGGCCGAGATCCTGGCCCTTATCACCCAGGGCAAGAGCAACGCCGACGTTGCGGCGCTGACCCATCTCAGCCCGAATACGGTGAAGTCCTACATCCGCACGATCTACCGAAAGATCGGCGTGAGCAGTCGGACGCAGGCCGTCCTGTGGGGTGTGAATCACGGCTTCACACCGGACCATCACCGCATCGAGCACTGGCGAGGCGGTCCCTGAGCGTGGGCCGTCTGCTAGCCGCATCGGACGTGTCCCTAGCCCCGAGAGTCTTATTGGGATCGGTAGCCGCCGCCACGGTCTGTACTCGCACCGATGACGACGCCAACCCGGCAGCGCGCATGAAAGGAACAGACCCAATGAAGATCCTGCCCACCCGCATCGAGGAACTGACCAACCGCGTCGACCGCAACCAGGCCCTGGCGATCGGGATCGCCACCGGCCTGACCGCGCTCTGGTGCGCCTACCGTTTGCTCTGGCTGGTCTACACCGCCGTGACGTTCTCCAGCATTGGCTGGTCGCCGGTTTCACTCGTATTCCCATTCGTGCTGTGGGGAGTGATCGGTGTCGTCGCCGGGATCGCGGCCTTCGGCTTCCTCACCCGTTATGCCAAGCAACCCTGAACTTGGACTGCGTTCCCGGTACTAATGAAACGACCCTCGGAGAGACGCTCCGGGGGTCGCTTCATTTGTGTCAGCGCACCTTGACGACGACCTTGCCCTTCGCTGTCCTGTCCTCGAGCGAGGCGATCGCGTCGCCGGCGCGCTCGAGCGGATAGACCTCCGGTTGCGGTGCTGAGACCTTGCCGGAGGCCAGTAGCGGCTCCAACTCGGCCCATTGCTCAAGCAGGTACCCCGGGTGGGTCAGCGACCAGGCGCCCCAGCCGACGCCGACGGCGTCGACGTTGTTCAGCAGCAGCCTGTTGACCTTGATGGTCGGGATGTCGCCGCCGGTGAAGCCGATGACCAGCAGCCGGCCACCAGGGGCCAGGGAGCGAAGCGAATCGGTGAACCGGTCACCGCCGACGGGGTCGACGACGATGTCCACGCCACGCCCGCCGGTCAGCACCTTGACGGCATCCTTGAAACCGTCGGCCAGCACCACATCGGACGCCCCCGCGGCCTTGGCGACCGCGATCTTGTCCTCGGTGCTCACCACCGCGATCACGCGCGACGCGCCCCACGCAGGCGCAAGGCGCAGCGTCGACGTGCCGACGCCGCCAGCCGCGCCGTGCACCAAGACCGTTTCCCCCTCGGCCAGCCGGCCCCGGGTGAGCAATGCGTGATGCACCGTCAGATCGTTGAACAGCAGGCCCGCGCCGGCCTCGAACGACACGGAGTCGGGCAGCCTGAAGACGCGATCAGGTTGCAGCGCAACGACTTCCGCCATCGCTCCGCACAGCATCGTCAATCCGCAGACACGGTCACCTGCCGTCACGTGCGCACCATCCGGCGCGCTGCGCACCACGCCCGCGATCTCCGCGCCTGGGGTGTACGGCATCTCCGGCTTGTACTGGTAGAGACCCCGCGATTGCAGGGCGTCGGGGAACGCCACACCTGCGGCGTGCACGTCGACGAGGACCTCGCTGTCACCACCGCTTGGCTCGTCGATCTCGACGACGTGCGCCGCTTGTGGACCATCGAGGCTGGCTATCTGTATCGCGCGCATCGCACCATTTAACCGCGCCGCATGTGCTGCAACTCGGGCCGGTTACCCCCCGGTAAGCTGGTGTTAGCGGCAGCGTTGCCGAACTCGATGGGAGCACCCATGGCACGTGGTCAGGAGACCGGCCTGAAGTCCAGAAGATTCGCCGCGGCCGAGGCGATGCCGCCCGGTCGCGCCATGACGATCCGCTCCAAGGACGGCATCCGCCTCCACGCCGAGGTATTCGGGCCGGAAGACGGCTATCCGATCGTGCTGTCGCACGGCATCACGTGCGCCATCCGGGTGTGGGCCTACCAGATTGCGAACCTCGCCAACGACTATCGCGTCATCGCGTTCGACCATCGCGGCCACGGCCGCAGCGCGGTCCCCACGCGGCGCAGCGCCTACAGCCTCGACCACCTAGCAGGCGATCTCGACTCTGTCCTCGAGGCAACGCTGGCGCCGGGTGAACGCGCGGTGATCGCCGGGCATTCGATGGGCGGCATTGCCATCACCTCGTGGTCCGACAGGTATCCCGACCGGGTGCCGCAACTCGCTGATGCCGTTGCACTGATCAACACGACCACCGGCGACCTGCTGCGCAATGTGCAGCTCCTGCCGGTGCCTCCGCCCCTGGCCGACGTCCGCGTCCGTGCGGCAGGCACCCTGCTGAAGACCTTCGGCGCGGCACCCCTGCTTCGGGCGGTGGACCGGCCGAGCCGGCGGTTCGTGTCAACGATCGCCGTGGGCCGCCACGCCGACCCCGCCATCGCCGAATTCATCTACGAGCTGTTCATTTCGACGCCGCCCGCGGGCCGCGGCGGCTGGGCCCGCACGCTGGTCGAAGCCCTCGGGCCCGAGCACATCGGGCTGACGAACCTGATGGTCCCGACGTTGGTGATCGGCAGCGAGAAGGACCGCCTGCTGCCGATGGTCTCGTCGCGTCACATCGCCAGGATGGCGCCGAACCTCGCCTCTTTCGTCGAGCTGTCCGGCGGACACTGTGCGATCGTCGAGCGCCCGGACGAGGTCAACAAGCACCTGCGGATGCTGATCGAGTCGGTGAGCCGGGAGCGCACGGCCTAGCCGGTCAGCGCCCGGTGCACCTCGTCGGCTGCACGCTTCCCCGATCGCACCGCGCCGTCGAGGAACCCGGTCCATTCGTCGGCGGTTTCTGTGCCCGCCCAGAAGATGCCGTCGACCGGCTTACGCAACCACGGCCCGTACGTCGTCCACGAGCCTGTCGGTACCGCGGCCGTCGGCCCGCCGGGCGCGAATTCCTCTGTGCCCCAGCAATGATCGACATAGTCGATGGGATGCGCCGCGGCATCGCCGAATAGCATGGCGAACCCCGTCAGCGCCCGCTCGCGTCGCTCGGCGGGGGAGAGCGGGTCGAACGTGCGCGCATCCGTGAAGCCCAGCAGGATCCCCGGTCCGTTGTCGCTCGGGCTGACATCGAAGGTGATGAAGACGGGTCCCTCGTCGGAAAGCGCCTCGCCGGAGCAGCCGTTCGCGCGCCAGAACGGCGTCTCGTAGGCGGCGTATGCCTTGCTCAGGTTGCCCTGCGGCCAGTGCTCCGCGAGCTTTTCGTACTCGGGCGGCAGCGCTGGATCGAATTCGATCCCGGCTCGGTGTTCGGGTGGGATCGCCACGATGACGGCCTTGGCAGTGACGTCGCCGCCATCGCATCCGACCGTGAGTGCGCCGTCGGAGCCCCGTGAGATGCTGCGCACCACCGCATCGACGACGACCCGCGGGCCCAGC
>JAVRPX010000654.1:0-2954 GCA_032161985.1 Mycobacterium sp. | reverse complement strand
GTCCTAGCAGCGCCTCAGGCCTTGTCATCGGGCGATGAATCTCAGCGGGCGAGAAGGCGCTCGACGGCGTCGCGAACAATCTCGCGGCGCCGCTTGGGATCTGACACACCGACGATGCTGGCGAAGTCGGGGCTATGGGTCTGCCACATAGCAGCGATGCTCAGAATCAGGCTGAACAACACCGGCGGATCGAAGTGGTCCGCGACGGTGCCCGATGCCTGTGCCTTGGGGATCGCATCGATTATGGGCGGGGTGCTTTCAACCGCGAACGCGTGGGGTGGGTCGTGACCGCGCTTCGCTTCTACAAGCCCGACACCCAGGCGTTTCGCGATCGCGTGGTGTTCTCCAGCTAGCCGCATGCGCAGTCACGCCACCGCCAATCGGCCGCCGCTCGCCGTCGTTGACCAACGTAACCTTGGACGGGCCTTGTAGTCGGCCTCGGCCCGTCGCTGATGCTGCGTTCGGCGGCGTGGTGGTTCGGTCAAATGTCCTTGCGCTTACGGGGTAAAGGCCTCGGTGATCACTGCGGCTGTAATCGTGACATGGGGACGACACTGAGGGAGCCTCCACCGCCGCCTTCTCGTTTTCGGTGAAGGACGTGTGCCTCATCGTCGTTCGGAGTGAATGCGACACCGGTCGCCACCTCACCCGACCCCATGCCGAGTGGGACTTCGCGGCCGACCAATCTGCGCGTTGAGGTGTCGATCCAGCTGAGTGTCGATTCGTCCGCGACCGTTCCATCGGCATCCACGGCGACAACCCGCTGATCGGTCGACAGCGCCTTGACATCGGTCGGATCGCACCCAATCACGACCTCGCCGACCTGAGCGGACGCGCTAGGCAACCCGATATCAGGCGACGCCGGTGTGGTGGGGTTCTTCTGGGTGTCGAGGATCGCGGCGGTACAGCCCGGGTTCACCGCATACAGGAATCGTCCGTCAGGTGTGATGGTCACCGCGACGGGCCCCCCAAATCGCGAATCAGCCATTCATCGGGCCCAAAAAGACTGTCTAAGTGGAGGATACGGAAGCCTCCCATCCCGCTGTCGTCGACATCGCCGCGGGTACAGTCCGGGCTGATCGCGATCGGGCCGCCGGCGATCGGCCGTCCATCAAATCGGAGCGGTGTCACCGAATTAGTGGCTGTGTCAATGATGCGGACGCCGCCTTCGACACCGAAACCCGACACATACAACAACTGCCCGTCCGGCGACACCGCGAGCGAGAAACCGCCCTTGCCGCCGGGCACGCCGATCGACGCAGACACTCGCCGCCCCGTAAGATCGACGACGATCACCGCGCCGTCTTGACTCCCACATACGCGGCCTTGCCGTCGGGGCTCAGCACCACTCCGAATGGTCGATTGCCGACGTCCATCTCGACCGATCGGTTGGTCATAGCACCCCCTGCATCGCTGATTCGACTATAGGTCGATCACCGAGACCGAACCCTCGAAATAGTTGGCGACCACCATCACCGGCGTGGTCACCCCCGACAGCAGCGCACGCTGATCCGGCCGGGCGGGCACCACGCTGCGAACCGCCCAGCCGCCCGATCGAATGTCGACGCGCTGCACGGTGTTGCGCACATACGCCACGACATCGGGCCGGGTGGTGAACGTCGTCGGGCCGAGGAATGCCTTGAGCACCGAACGGGTCAGCGGGGGCCGGATCCCGCCCAGCAACCCGGCCATGCGCAATAGAAAGCTGTACTTATCTTCTGTCGCGTGCCCGCGGGCGACGCGGTGCAGTTCATCAGGACCGCGCTGCCGATGCGCTCGGGATAGGTCGCGGCGAACGTTCCGCCGATCATCCCGCCCCACGAGTTTCCGACGAAGTGCGTCCGTTGCACACCGAGACCGTCGAGGATGTCGACGATGCAGCGCGCGCAATCCTCGAACGTGAATGGGGCCGTGAGCTTTTGGCTTTCCCCGAAACCCGGAGGGTCGACGAGGATCACCCGGTGCTCGGTGCCGAAATGATCGGCCTGCGCCGCCCACATGTCGCCGGTCATCAGAAGGCTGGGCCAGAACATCATCGCGTCGCCGCTGCCGCGGACCTGGACCCGCACAGATCCCAGCACGGTGTCGATCAATCGAGATTCAGCCACGGTTCAGTGTCGCTTCCTCGAGGTCGAGTCCGCGTAGCACCTCACGCAGCACCTCGTCGTCGATCTGCCCGTTGTCGCGTTCGGCGATGAACGTCGCGCGTTCGGCCGCCAACATTTCCAGCCGCAAACGGCGGAACGCCGATGCGGGGCTTTCGCCGATCGCCTCCTCGTCGCGGCCCAACCGTTCCCACGCCGAGTTGCGCCTGCGAGTGTTCCAGCCGCGCAACACATCCGCGGCCCGCTCGTGCACGTCAGTGATCTCCTCCTCGGCCAGCACCTCGTCGAGCCGGTCGGCCGCCGCCCGTGCCGCCCTGTCCTGTGCGGCCGCCGATGCGATCGCATCGGTACGGGCATCGTCGCCCTGCACGCCGAGCCGCCTGATCAGCCACGGCAGCGTCAGACCGTGCAAGAGCAGGGTGCCGATCACGACCACGAAGGTGAGGAACACCAGTTGCGGGCGTCCAGGAAACGGTGCACCCGACATCGTCGTCAGCGGAACGCCGAACGCCGCCGCCAGCGACACCACGCCGCGCATGCCCGCCCACGCGACGACGAACACCTGCGCGGGCGGTGGCGTCGGCTCGCGCTCACGGATTCCCCTGAAGATCATCCGTGGCAGGTATGTGAACACGAACACCCAGACGATCCGGACGACGATGACCGTCGCCAACACCGCCACCGAAGAGATCGCGATCACCCGCGCGGAGATGCCTTCGAGCTCGCCGACCACGGTCGGCAGCTGCAGGCCGATCATCAGGAACGCGAAGGACTCCAGCACCAACTGGACGGCCTTCCACACCGCGCTGTCCTGCAGCCGGGTGGCGTAGCTCGCGTGCGTCGAGCGCT
>JAVRPX010000653.1:0-3224 GCA_032161985.1 Mycobacterium sp. | reverse complement strand
GGATAGGTAGAAGCATGGGTTTCGTTGGGAAGATGCGCGGCGCCTGGGCGCGCCGGCTCACGGTCGCGGCCATGGTGGCCGCCGTGTTGCCCGCCCTGGTTGGCGTCGTCGGAGGCTCGGCGACTGCGGGGGCTTTCTCTCGTCCCGGCCTGCCGGTCGAATACCTGATGGTTCCGTCCGCGGGGATGGGTCATGACATCAAGATCCAGTTCCAGAACGGCGGTGCCAACGCGCCCGGCGTCTATCTGCTTGACGGTCTGCGCGCTCAGGACGACTTCAACGGCTGGGACATCAACACCGCGGCTTTCGAGTGGTACCTCGACTCCGGCCTGGCTGTGATCATGCCGGTCGGCGGTCAGTCCAGCTTCTACAGCGACTGGTACAAGCCGGCCTGCGGTAAGGCGGGCTGCTCGACGTACAAGTGGGAGACGTTCATGACGAGCGAGCTGCCTGCTTACCTGGCGGCCAACAAGGGTGTGAACCCGAACCGCAACGCCGCGGTGGGCCTGTCGATGGCCGGCTCTGCCGCGCTCATCTTCGCGATATACCACCCGGAGCAGTTCCAGTACGCGGGGTCGCTGTCGGGCTTCCTGAACCTGTCCGAGGGCTGGTGGCCGATGCTGGTCGGCATGTCGATGGGTGACGCAGGCGGCTACAAGACCGACGACATGTGGGGCCCGTCGAGTGACCCGGCGTGGAAGCGCAACGACCCGATGGTCCAGATGTCGACGCTCGTCGCCAACAACACCCGCCTCTGGGTCTACTGCGGCAACGGCAAGCCAGGCGAACTGGACGCGGGGATGAGCTCGGGCAACCTGTTCAACGCCAAGTTCCTGGAGGGCTTCACGCTCCGCACGAACAAGACGTTCCAGGAGAACTACATCGCCGCTGGCGGTAAGAACGGGGTGTTCAACTTCCCGTCCGACGGCACCCACCAGTGGAACTACTGGGGTTCGCAGCTGCAGCAGATGAAGCCCGACATCCAGCGGGTGCTCGGCGCGACGCCGCAACCGTCGACACCTCTGGCCACGGCGACGCCCGCCGCGAACGGCGGCTAAGCCGGCAAGACGATGCGTTCGGCGGCGGCGGTCCCCTCGGGGGTCGCCGCCGTCCGTCATTTCGGGAGCGGCCCGCTCCGGTGTTGTGGTTCACTACCTTGCGGCGGGGACAGGCCAACAAACGGTGAGGCGGGGTTGCAGATGCGTGGGTTGATTCGAGCGATCATGACCGTGGTACTGGCCGCTGGGCTGTGGACCGCTGCCGCGCCAACGGCCACTGCCGCCGTGGAAACGCTGATGGTCCCTTCGGCGGCGATGGGCCGCGATATCCCCGTCAGCTTCTCCGGCGGTGGCCCGCACATGGTCGTGCTGCTCGACGCGTTCAACGCAGCGCCGGATGTCAGCAACTGGGTAACGGCGGGCAACGCGATGAACACCCTCGCGGGCAAGGGCATCTCGGTGGCCGCACCGGCCAGCGGAGCGTGGAGCCTCTACACCGACTGGGAACAGGACGGCGGCAGGCAGTGGGAGACCTTCCTCGCCAATGAGCTGCCCGACTGGCTGGCGGCCAACAAGGGCCTGGCGCCCAACGGGCACGGCATCGTCGGCGCCGCGCAGGGCGGCACCGGTGCATTGACGCTCGCGACCTTCCATCCGGACCGCTACCGTTTCGCGGGCTCGTTGTCGGGCTTCCTCACCCCGTCCAATACCTATCTCAACGGTGCGATCACCGCCGGGCTTGCGGAGTTCGGCGGCGTGGACACCCGCAACATGTGGGGTCTGCCACAGCTGGGCCGGTGGAAGTGGCACGACCCGGACGTGCACGTGCAGCTGCTGGCCGACAACAACACTCGGCTGTGGGTGTTCAGCCCGTCCACTCTGACATGCAGTGACCCGGCCGCGATGATCGGCTACTGCGATCAGGCACAGGGCAGCAACCGGACGTTCTATCAGCACTACCGCTCGGTCGGCGGCCACAACGGGCACTTCGACTTCCCCGACGGTCCCCAGCACGACTGGGGCACCTGGTCAGGTCAGCTGGGGGCGATGTCGGGCGAACTCGTCGCCACCATCAAATAGGCACGTTTTCGGTCACCGAGTCCGCCCTGCGCCAGCCGGTACCTTGGAGGGATGCAGCACGCGGTACGACGACCGACCGGCTTAGCAAAGTGGTCGGCAACCTCGTTCTTGGTCGCTTCCTCCGCGGCCCTGCTGACTGGATGCTCTGTCGCCGACGACATGATGGCCACCGTCGGGCTGCCGACATCCGAGACCGCGCCGGCCCAGGGACAAACCGGTGCGCAGCCGCCCGGGCCGCCGCAGCCGAACGGGGACTTGGACCCGCTGACCGTGACCGGGCAGCAGCGCGTCTACCTCGACGCGCTCAAGGCCGCCGGGGTGAAGCCGTCGAGCGACCTGCTGGCGCTCAGCATCGGGTCGTATGTGTGTCAGGCTCGTGCCGCCAAGCAGAGCGATCAGGGAGTGTGGGACTTCGTGGTGCCGCTGGTGCGCGGCGATGTGCGCAACAGCCACATGCGCTCGATGGCGCCGACTGCGGGTGTGGTCAATTCCGCGACCGCTGACTACATTCGCATCGCAACAGCACGACTCTGCTAGCAGGAGAACATGCCTAAGACCAGTCGGCGGAAACGCCACCGTATCCTCGCGCTCGTAGCAGCCGGGGCGATGGCCCTTGTCGTCGTATTGATCGTCGCGATCGTCATCGTTGTGCTGCGCAGGCCGGAGACCCCGTCCACTGCGCTGCCGCCCTCCGCGGTGCCGCCTGCGGCCGTGCCACCGACGGCGAAGAAGCCGCGCCCCGAGTTCCAGGACGCCAGCTGCCCGGACGTATCGATGATTTCGATTCCCGGGACGTGGGAGTCCTCCCCGCAGCTCGACCCGTACAACCCGACCCAGTTCCCGATCGCGTTGCTGCTCAACGTCACCAACCCGATTCGCCAGCAAGTCGGGTCGGATCGCCTTGACATCTACACGGTCCCGTACACAGCGCAGTTCCACAATCCGTTGTCGGCCGACAAGCAGATGTCGTACAACGACAGCCGTTCCGAGGGGACCCGCGCCGCGGTGAAGGCGATGACGGACATGAATAACCGCTGCCCGTTGACGAGTTACGTGTTGATCGGATTCTCCCAGGGTGCGGTGATCGCCGGGGACATGGCCAGCGATATCGGCAACGGCCGCGGACCGGTCGACGAGGATCTGGTC
>JAVRPX010000652.1:0-5226 GCA_032161985.1 Mycobacterium sp. | reverse complement strand
CCGCTCGACCAGATCTCCGGCCAGCACAACCCGCATTTCATCGCCGACGGACTTCCCGGGGCAGGGCATCTGCTCGTGTTCGACAATCAGGGCGGTGCGGGGTATCCGCCTGCACCCCTTGGGATTTACGCGGGTTCACGGGTGCTGGAGATCGACCCGGTAACCAAGCACATCGTGTGGCAGTACATCGCAGAGGATTCGGGCCGCCCGCCGTGGACGTTCTTCAGCTCATTCGTCAGCAACGCGCAGCGGCTGCCGAACGGGAACACGCTCATCACCGAGGGCATGCACGGCCGGATCTTCCAGGTCACCCCGTCCGGAGAGGTGGTATGGGAATACCTCACGCCGTACGAGGATTACGCGGTCGCAGGAGAACCCGAGGTCAAGGTACCGACCGTCGACGGTGTCGATCGCCCGACGCTTACCCGGATGATCTACCGGTCGCAGGCCGTACCGTTCGAATGGGTCCCGGCAGACACCCCGCGATCGCTTGATCCCGTTGACCGGCGGGCTTAGCGGCCAGGAAGGCGGGTCGTGACTTCCTGAAGCATCCACCCGTTGCCATCGGGATCGCTTAACGACGCGAATGATGCATAGCTGCGGCGCTCCGGGTCGGGCCCGGCCACGCGCGCCGTTGTCCCCGCGTGGTGAAACGCGCCGCCTGCGTCGTGGAAAACGTCGCTGACCTGCGCGCCATTGCCGACGAGCTCGGCGCGGGCCGCCTCGATGTCGTCTACGACGAGGTACAACCCGTCGGCCGAGCCGGGCGCGGCATTGGTGACTCCTGTGCCGAAGATGATCGAGCATGGCGACCCAGGCGGGGTCAGCTGTATCACCCGAAAGTCATCGTCGACGACGAAATCGGCGTCCAGCCGTCAGCCCAACCCCACGTAGAACTCCTTGGCCCGGTCCACGTCGGAAACCGGCAGCACCACGATCTCAAGTCTCATGTCCATAGACAAGGCTCCTATTCAGAAGGGCGGCAGCGACTTTCGCCAATGGTGGCGGTGAAAAGTGGCGAGGCGTGCCCGACCAAACCATAGTGGACGCTGGCGGAGGAGAACGGTTAATGGAAGTCATACACAACACGTCGGCACGGCTAACACCGACGCGTAAAACGAGCAACGCCCACAACCGCGGCTCGTCAGGGTGGATTTCCGTTTGTGACCGTCAATATTGCTAGCCACGGCAACCCGTAAGACCGCAGGTCGGCCCATCGATAAACGCCAAAAGCACTGGTGTTGCGCATCTTCTCCGCAGGGGATGCCGTGCTACACGGGGCAAACTATGCTCGCTTCGGGTGTGCACTTGACCCGCGGATGCGACATCGATTTGGCGACGAGAGGGGGCCATAGGTGCGAACAGTGCTGGGACTGTCGATGACGTCCACCAGCGTCGGCTGGGTGCTCCTCGACCGCCAAGGTCCCGACGCCTTGACCCTCGACCGCGATGCGTTCGATGTCCAATCGGCGGCCGACGGCACGACCCCTGACACATCGCAGCACGCGGCGGCCGCCCGAGGCGCGCAGGCGATCGCGATGGCAAGCGGCCACACGGTGGGCTCTGTCCGGGTGACATGGACCGAGCACGTCGAGGCCGACGCCACAGCCCTGCTGAAGTCATTGGCAGACTTGGGGTTTGACAACATTGTGACTATCCCGCTGAGTCAGGCCACCCAGACGTGGGGCATCGAGGTCGGGCGGGCCAACGAACACAGCAAGACCGCTCTGTGCATTCTCGAGCCCGGCACAGCGACGGTGATGGTCGTCGCCACCGGGGCCGGCTTGGTGCGCACTGCCGTCACCAATGCCCGCGAGCACGCGGCCGACCTCGTCGACTGGCTGACCACGACTTTCAACAGAGACGGCTGGCTACCCGAAAGCCTGCACCTTATCGGTGCATGTGATGATCTCGACGCGGTCAGTGGACCGATCGGTGACGCTCTGCCGATACCTGTTTTCGACTCAGTCGACAACCAACTGGCCCTTGCGCTCGGGGCGGCGCTGGCGAAGGTCAGTCCCGCCGCCGTCCGTCCCTCGCAGGCGCCCCAGACGCCGGGCAATGACCCACCGCAACGACGTGACCGGCCCTGGTTGGTGTCGCATGCGAAAAGGGTGACCATGTCAGCAGCCGCTGTGGCGATTGTCGGCGCGGCGCTTTCGCTCACAGCTGGGTCGGGGCTCAATGTCGAAAACGTGTCAGCACAGGAGGCGAGCCCGTCAGCGCCGGGCGCTTCAGCGACATCGGCCAGCGTCCACACCGTCCCCGCACGGATCTCGGCGCCACCCGCACCACCTGTCCAACCACTGGCCGCCGAGCCGCCGCCCGCACCACCTGCCCCACCGGAAACCCCTCAACTCCCCGCTGAACCCATTGCCGCAGCGGTGCCTGAACCAGTCCCGGTTCGCCAACAGCCAGTTTCCACTCCGCCACCTGCAGCGCCGCTCGCGGCTCCAGCGGCATCCGTTACTCCGCAGCCGGCCGCGCCGCTCGCGGCACCAGCCGCACCCATTGCCACTCCACCGGCAGCTCCGCTCGTGGCTCCGCCGGCACCCGCTGCTGTGGCACCGCCCGCTCCGTTTGCCGTTCCGCCGGCCGCTCCGTTTGCGGTTTCGCCGGCACCCGCTGCGGTTCCGCCGGCACCCATTGCGCCGCCGCCGGCACCTGAACCTGCCGATCCGCCGCCCCTGCAGGACCCCATGGGGGTCGTTTCGGACCTGCTGTTCGGCGGGCTGCCCTAACTACGCCGCGACTGTTTGCTCGCGGCGTCAGCGAACCATCCCGGGCGAACCACTAGGGCTTGATGCCGACGGTGATCAGGTCCGACAACATCCGAGTCCAGGCGGGCCTGCGGACGCGATGTTGATCGCTGACGCGGAAGCCTGCGCCTTCGAACAATGCCCGCATCTCACCGGGCGACGGGTTGTGTGCCGGGTTGAGCCGATTGGCGGACAGCCGATGCAGGGGAAGCGGCTGCCGCGGACTCAACGTCGCAACCGCCACCAGACCGCCCGTAGCCAGCACGCGGTGGAATTCGCGCAGCGCGGCAGGCTGGTCGAAGAAGTGAAACGCCGAGGTCGTCACGACCGCCTCCAGCACTCCATCCTCGAACGGCAGATGCTCGGCAGGCCCCTTGCGCCACTGCACCTCCGACGAGCGCGCCCTGGCCTTGGCGAGCATGCCGTCGGACATGTCGACGCCATAGACCTCGTCGGGATGCAACTCTCGCGCGATGCGGTCAGCGAGAATTCCTGTGCCACAGGCGATGTCGGCCATCTTGCGCGCGCCGACGTCGTTCAGCTGTTCGATCACCTCGTTCTGCGCCGGGCGGTACACCCATTGCTGAAGAAACGGCAGATCGTATAGCGGCGCGGCGACGCTCCAGAACTGTGTGACCGCGTCGTTCAGAGTTCGGCGAGGCGCCGACGTCACCAATTCCAAACGCCCGGGTCGCTGGGCGGGTACCCGTTGCAGATGTCGGTGCTATGGGCCGCGACGCCCTTGTTGTTGAAGAACAGCTTCGCCCAGTTGCCCCAGTGCGTTGCCATCTGCTCGTAGTAGACGTTCGTCGCGGTGTCCTCCGAGTACTGCCGCCGACCCGCGTAGTCCAGCGAGAAGAACCAGTAGATTCGGTCGCGGGCGCCCTGCTGAATGTCGGGCGGCCTGTTGTTGTAGTCGGTCATATAGCGCTCGTAGTAGACCGGCTCGACGTCGCGCGCCGCGGCCATGTACTGATCGACCGTGCAGGTGGTCTTGAGTATCCGGTTCGGGATCGGATAGTCATCGCTGGCGTCGGCGGACGCCACCGCGGGAATGGCCGTCGCCGCCACGCATACCGCAGCCGCCGCGACACTCACTTTGATCAACATTTCTGTCTCCTTACTGTTGCGCGGCGGCTGCCAGGACGGGCAGCTTGTCGGGGCAGTACGTGCGAAGCGCCGCACCGAGGAACTGCCACGCCTGCTCGGTGTTACTGCCCTTTGGCAGCTGAACGAAGACGAACTTCGCCGACTTGTCGGCATCCAGGTCGGTGCCGTTGTACAGCCGCTTGCAGGTGATCTTGCCGATCCACGCGTTGTAGTCCTTCTGGCCGTAGATCCCGTACGTGTGGAGTTCGTTGGCGAAATCCGTATCGGGGTCGGCGTGTGCCGGTGCGGCAAACACCAGGGCGGGCGCGATGGCCGCGGCCGCGACCGAAGCCAGTCGAGTTCCCTTCATGACATCCCCTATCTAATTGGACCCGTTGGGGGTTCATCACCAGCACCGACACTGACCGGGCTGCCGTCGGCCGCGTGACGCGGCGGTTGCGGCCATGGCGACGGCACAGGCCGATTTCGCACTCGTTGTGGCCACCAGAACCACCTGCCCATGAGCGCCGCGATCGACGGCGTCATGAACGAGCGGATGATCAGCGTGTCGAACAACAAGCCGAGACCGATCGTTGTGCCGACCTGACCGACCACGACCAGATTGCTGACCACCATGGACATCATCGTGAACGCGAAGACCAAGCCGGCGGACGTCACCACCGAGCCGGTGCCGCCCATCGACCGGATAATACCGGTGTTGATGCCGGCGTGGATCTCCTCTTTGAACCTGGACACCAACAACAGGTTGTAGTCCGAGCCCACGGCCAACAGGATGATCACCGACATCGCGAGGATCATCCAATGCAGTTGGATCCCGAGGATGTGCTGCCAGATGAGCACGGATAGCCCGAACGATGTGCCCAACGACAACAACACCGTCCCGACGATGACCGCCGAGGCGATCACCGCCCTGGTCAACAACAGCATGATGATGAAAATCAAGCAGAGCGAGGCTATTCCGGCGATCAGAAGGTCCCAATTCGAACCCTCCTGCATGTCCTTGTAGGTGGACGCGGTGCCCGCCAGATAGATCTTCGACCCCTCTAACGGCGTGCCCTTGATGGCCTCGAACGCCGCGTTCTTGATCTGCGGAATGAGCGAGATGCCGTGGGCGGTCGCGGGGTCACCTTCATGGGAGATGATGAATCGAACCGCATGGCCGTCCGGCGACACGAACATCTTCATGCCGCGTTTGAAGTCAGCGTTGTCGAACACCTCGGGTGGCAGATAGAACGAGTCATCGTTCTTGGACGCGTCGAACGCCTGGCCCATCGCGCCCTGGTTCTCCTGCATGGCCTTCATCTGGTCCTGCTGACTCTTCTGGCTCTGATACATCGTCAGCGAGATGTTCTTCATG
>JAVRPX010000651.1:0-3013 GCA_032161985.1 Mycobacterium sp. | reverse complement strand
GCGCCAACGACGTCGAGCACCCCATCGGCGACCCTGCGTGCCGCGTCGCGCAGCCACATCCGAAACAGGGTGGCCACCTGATCGTTTCGCGACCGGCCCGCCCGCAGCCGTCCACCCAGCTCGTCGCCGACCCGGTCGATCAGGCCGCGCTCCAGTGCGCCGTGCACGTCCTCGTCGGTGACCAGCGGCCCGAAGCTGCCGTCCGCAACGTCCTCGGCCAGGCTGTCCAACCCGACGAGCAGTCCGTCGCGCTGTTCCTCCGTCAGCAGTCCGGCCTGAAACAGCACCCGCACGTGAGCCTTTGACGCGGTGACGTCGTACGGCGCCAGCACCCAGTCGAAGTGCGTCGACTTGCTGAGCGCAGCCAACGCATCTGACGGCCCGTCGGCGAACCGACCACCCCACAGCGATCCTTCGTTGGTGGTCAAAACGTCACCGTCACCCCTGCGCGAGCGTGCGCGTTTGTACGCGAATTGCGGCGTGTCGTCGTACAGACACGCACGCTCGCGGTAGTGGAAGGGGTGCTCACTGGCCTGCGAGGTCCCGACGGGCCGAGATCTTCGACGACAGGCCGTGCACGTGTACGAAGCCCTTCGCAGAGGACTGGTCGAACGTGTCGCCCTCGTCGTAGGTGGCGAGGTTGAAGTCGTATAGAGATTCCTGGCTCCGGCGACCATTCACCGCAATGTGCCCGCCGTGCAGGACCATCCGGATCTCGCCCGACACGTGCTCCTGCGTCTTGGCGACGAACGACTCCAGCGCGGTCTTCAGCGGCGAGTACCACAAGCCGTCATACACCAGCTCGCCCCACCGCTGGTCGGTCTGCCGCTTGAATCGGCCGAGTTCGCGTTCCAGCGTGACGTGCTCCAGCTCGGTGTGCGCGGTGATGAGCACCATCGCGCCGGGTGCCTCGTAGATTTCGCGGCTCTTGATGCCGACCAACCGGTCCTCGACGACGTCCAGCCGGCCGACGCCCTGTGCGCCTGCGCGGCCGTTGAGCTCCTCGATGGCCTGCAGCACGGTCACCGGCCTGTCGTCGATCGAAACCGGCACTCCCCGTTCGAATCCGACGATGACCTCGTCCGGACTGCTCCAGTTGACGGTCGGGTCCTCGGTGTAGTCGTAGACGTCCTTGGTCGGCGCGTTCCACAGGTGCTCGAGGAAGCCGGTTTCCACCGCCCGGCCCCACACATTCTGGTCGATCGAGAACGGTGAGCGCTTGCTGACGTTGATCGGGATGGCGTTCTCGTCGGCGAACGCGATGGCCTTTTCCCGCGTCCACGCGTAGTCGCGGACCGGGGCCAACACCTCGAGATCCGGTGCCAGCGAGGCGAATCCGACCTCGAAGCGGACCTGATCGTTGCCCTTGCCGGTGCAGCCGTGCGCGACGATGCCGCCGCCGTGCTCGCGCGCAGCGGCCACCAGGTGCTTGACGATCAACGGCCTGCTCAGCGCCGACACCAGCGGGTAGCGGTCCATGTAGAGCGCGTTGGACTGGATCGCGGGAAGGCAGTACTCGTCGGCGAATTCGTCCTTGGCGTCGACGACTACGGCCTCGACCGCGCCGCAGTCCAGGGCGCGTTTGCGGACCACCTCCATGTCCTCGCCGCCCTGGCCGAGGTCGATGGCGACGGCGACGACCTCGCGGCCAGTCTCCTTGCCGATCCAGCTGATCGCCACCGAGGTGTCCAGACCGCCGGAATACGCCAAGATGACGCGTTCGGACATTAGCCAATCTCCTTTTGCTGGATGCTTTCGAATTTGGTGGCCAGTTCCGCGCCGGTCATCGGTTCGCGCGCCACCACAAGGATGGTGTCGTCCCCTGCGACGGTGCCGACCACGTACGGCAATGCCGAACGGTCGATTGCACTGGCCAGATAGTGGGCTGCGCCCGGCGGCGTACGGAGGACGGCGAGGTTGCCGCTGGCATCGGTGGATACCAACAGCTCGGCGAGTAGCCGCGACGTGCGTTCGGTGCCCCCGGAGACCCCGCGCACCGGGCTGCCGTCCTCGGGGACGACGTAGACAGGGATGCCTCCGTCGGCGCCGCGCAGCTTGACGGCGCCGAGCTCATCGAGATCGCGCGACAGCGTGGCCTGAGTGACGTCGATTCCCTCGTCGGCGAGCATGGTGGCCAGTTCACTTTGGCTGTGCACGGATGTCGAAGACAGGATCGAAACGATGCGGGCTTGCCGCCCTGCCCTGGTGGCAGCTGAAGTCATCGCGATCGCTCCAGCAGCCACACCAGCAGCGCCTTCTGGGCGTGCAGGCGGTTCTCCGCCTCGTCCCACACCGCACTCTGGGGTCCGTCGATCACCTCGTCGGTGATTTCGTGCCCTCGGTGCGCCGGAAGGCAGTGCAGCACAATCGCATTCCGCTGCGCCCGGGCGAGGAGGTCCGCGTTGATCTGGAACGGCCGGAACGGCCCCACCCGATCGAGTCCGTCGTTTTCCTGGCCCATCGACGTCCAGGTGTCGGTGACCAGGACGTCCGCGCCGTCAGCGGCCGCCCGTGGATCCGTCGTCAAGGTCACCGAGGCGCCGGTGTCGGCGGCACGCTTCTCGGCGGCCGCGACGAACTGCGGGTCGGGCTCGAAACCGGCGGGGGCGGCGACGGTGACATGTATGCCTGCGGTAACCCCGCCGAGCATCAACGAATGCGCCATGTTGTTGGCGCCGTCGCCGAAGTAGGCGAGCCGCAGCCCGTCCAACGTGCCCAGGCGTTCGTCGAGCGTCTGCAGGTCTGCGAGCACCTGGCACGGGTGGAATTCGTCGGACAGCGCGTTGACGACCGGCACGGTCGACCCGGATGCCATTGCGGTGAGTCGGTCCTGACCGAACGTGCGCCAGACGATCGCTTCGACGTAGCGGGACAACACCTTTCCGGTGTCCTCCAACGTCTCCTCGCGCCCGAGCTGGGTGTTGCGGCCGTCGACCACGACCGCGTGACCGCCGAGCTGGGCGATGCCGACCTCGAACGAGAACCGGGTGCGGGTGGAGTTCTTGTCGAAGAT
>JAVRPX010000650.1:0-13518 GCA_032161985.1 Mycobacterium sp. | reverse complement strand
TGCGCGATCATCGGAACCGTTCCGCCCCAGGCGAATACCAGAATGTCGGTGTTTTCGAAGAGCGCCCGATGCTCGGGCGGCTTGCCGATTCCCATCTCGAACTCGTAGTCGCCTGTGTAGTTGGTGTAGTCCAGCAGTTCGGATGCCCGCACCTTGCGGACCTCCGAGCACAGACCCATCAGCGTCATCGGGAAGAGGTCGTTGGCGAAGCCAGGGTCGATGCCGGTGGTGAAGCAGGATGACTCGCCCAGTTCGCAGGCCTCGGTGATGGGCTCGATCCAGTTCGGCGGGTTGAGGTGCATGGTAGGCCACACCCACGGCGTCATGGCCGTCGAGCAGACGTCGATGCCGGCCCGCAGGAACCGTGTGATCAGCGCGATGTTGTCGTCGGCGTGCGCGGCGGTGGGGCCGTAATGCACCAGCGCGTCGGGTTTCAGCGCTATCAGGGCGTCGACGTCATCGGTGGCGGCCAGCCCGAGTTCCTGCCCGAGAGCACAGATTTCGCCGACGTCGCGGCCCACCTTCTCAGGGTTGCTCACCCCCACGCCGACCAGTTCGAAGAGGGGGTGCTTGACGATCTCGGGGATCACCATCCTGCCGACGAAACCAGTGCCCCAGACGACGACCCGCTTTTCTCCAGATTCCTTCACGGCGTTCACCATATGCGGGCTCGCGATCATCGGTAGGCGACTTCGCGAGTCTCTGGACCTCCTCGGCGACGCGCTCGACAATCCACGACGCGAGCGTCGCCGTCACGAGCCAAGCAGAGTGATGCCACAGACACACGCGGTGTAGATGATCACCCGGCCGCGGATAGTGTGGCCGACGGCCTGCTGCAGCGTCGTGACCACGACGGCCAGGCTTAGTAGCCGCAAGGGCCGGAAGAACGGCAGCAAAATGACGCCGCCTTGCGGTTGCAGCAGTACCCGAACGGAATAGAGGCCGTGAAAGGTGAGTGCGACGAACGCGAGTGGCCAGTCTATCCCGGCGGGACCCCAGGAATTGGTCCACATGGATCAACCGATCGGGGTCAGGCCAGTCCGGCGGTCAGAGCGGTCAAGTCGGGATGGCTCGGTCATCAACCGGTGACATTAGCGGCCCCGGGAATGTTCCGGCTGCGGCTTGCCTTGAGCAAGGCATGACTGAATCACTGGCAGGACGGCGAGCACTGGTAACCGGCGGGTCACGGGGAATCGGGGCGGAGATCGTCCGACGGCTGGCCGCCGACGGCGCCGCGGTCGCGTTCACCTACGGGGCTTCGATCGCCGACGCCGAGAAACTGGTCGCCCAGGTCGCCGAGGCCGGTGGAACGGCGGTCGCCATTCAGGCCGACAGCGCCGACCCCGAGCAGGTCGCCAGGTCTGTCGACGACGCCGTCGCGCAGCTGGGCGGGTTGGACATCCTGGTCAACAATGCGGGCGTGGCGTACGTCGACGACGCCGAGTCCTTCCCGCTCGAGCAGTTCGACCGGCTGGTGGCCGTCAATGTTCGCGCCGTGTTCGTCGCCATCCAGAGGGCGATTCCTCACCTTGGCAACGGTGGCCGGATCATCAACATCGGCAGCATCAACGCCGACCGCGTGCCTGTGCCCGGCCTATCGGTGTACGCGATGACCAAGGGCGCCGTCGCAAGCCTCACCCGAGGGCTGGCCCGCGAGCTCGGGCCTCGCGGCATCACCGTCAACAACGTTCAGCCCGGACCGATCGCCACTGACATGAACCCGGAAGAGGGTGAGTTCGCCGATTGGGCACGGCCGATGACGTCGCTCGGCCACTACGGTCAGACCAGCGACATCGCCAGTGTGGTCAGCTTTCTGGCGGGACCGGACGCGCCATTTGTGACCGGCGCCAACTGGAACGTCGACGGTGGATTCACGGTCTAGAGCTCACAGGTTGATCGGGTCGGGTGGCTGCACTGTCTTCGTGGTGTCCCTCAGCGCAGCCTTGAATTGCATTGCCCGGTAAGGCCATCCGACGTCGGTGTGCCACTGTGACACCATCAGCCCGATGCCGCCCTGAATGTCGAACCGCGAGCCCGGCAACACATAGCCGCCGTAAAGTTGCGCGACCTTGTTCTTGGAATGCTTCCTCGGGCGTGATCGGGGTCGCGGTCTGCCCCCACGCCCAGCGGCCGTCGGTGAAGCCCCAGCTTACGTACCGTGACCGCTGGCCGATGTGCTCGGGACGGACGCGCATCAAGATGATGCCTTTGTCGCGTTGAAATCCCGTCGCCACCACACACACCCAGCCGTCGTCGGGGTCGTAGTCCCAGACCAGCACTGGGCGTATCCGCCGTGCAGGCTGGCGGGAAACTTGGCGTCCTCGCCCATGTGCGACCACGAGATGCCGCTGTCGTCGGATCTCCAGATCTCGGTCCAGATGACGTTGCCGAACCCGCGATTGACGATGGCGTGCAAGTAAATCGAGTCATCGACGCGCAGCAGGTCGGACGGAATGACGGTGCTGATGCCACCGTGGGTCCAACCGGTGGCCGCATCATCGTGGACGTAGTGCCAGAGCTGGCGCGCGTAGTTCGGGCCGAAGACCGACACCAGCTTGCCGTTGGGCGCGATGACCGACGCCCCGAGATCGGTGCACGTGACACCCCAACGCGCCGTGAGCCGCGGGCCGGTCAGGTCGACGACCTTGCCGTTGAGCAGCGGAACAGCGGCCATCGCGTGGCCGCCGGTCTACTGGCAGATCCGCAGGCCGGCCGGCTCGCAATACAGCGGGTACTGCTCGACCGGCATCGGCAGCGGCCCCTTGTAGGACATCGTGAACGGGATGGTGATGATCCCGGGTTGCAGTCCGCAGACGTCGGTATGCGTGATGTTGCGGGTGCCGCTCATCGTGAGGTCATCGAACTTCATCGTCTCGAGGGTGGATTCCCAGCTGCCGTCGGGGCATTGCATACCCCGAGTGTTGATCGTGGTCCATTCCCAGACGCCCCCCGTCAGGCGCGCGTCACCGCCAATCAGCCCCGACGGCGCAACCATGTGCAGCCGGCAGGCCACCGGAAGATTGAGTGGCTCCCGCAGATCCCCGACCACCGGCACACATGACGGAAAAATCTGGTACTCGCCGCTCGGGCCTTGCTCGGGCGTGTAGTTGTAAACGCCCTGCATGACCTGATCCGCATGGGCGGGACCGGCGACCCCCAGCGCACCAAACGCGAGGATGGCGGTTGCGGCGAAGCCCCGGATGATTCTCACGCCGCGGATTATCGCAGTGTTCGTTCGGCAAAGTCACGGAATTGGGCGGCGACGCGCTTCGGCGACGGCGCATAACGGGTAAAGAGCCGCGTGCAGGTTTTGACCCCTGTCAGCATCGCCGCCTCACTCGCTATCGCCCTCGCGGGCTGCTCCACGGGCGAGCCGGTTGACCTCGGGGACGAATCGTCCGGAAATCTCATCGCCGCAATCGCAGGTGAGCCCGATCAGCTCGACCCGCAGAAGACCACCGCGTACTTCTCGTTCGAGGTGCTCGAGAACGTCTTCGATACGCTCGTCGAGCCCGACGAGAACCTGGAGATGCGTCCGGCGCTCGCGGAGTCGTGGGAGGTTAGCCCCGACCAACTCACTTGGACGTTCCGTCTGCGTAAGGGCGTCACCTTTCACGACGGCAGCCCGCTGGTCGCCGACGACGTCGTGTACTCGTATCGACGCATCATCGATCAACAGCTCGCCAACGTGGACAAGTTCAGTGCCGTCACCGGCGTCACAGCACCCGATCCCACCACGGTCAGGATCACGGTCAAGCAGCCAACCCCGAATCTGCTGACCAACCTCGGCGGCTTCAAGGAGATGGCCATCGTGCAGCGCAAGAACGTGGAAACCGGCCAGAGCGCCACGCACCCCATCGGCACGGGTCCCTTCGCGTTTGTGAGCCAGAAAAGTGGTGATTCGATCACGCTGAAAGCCAATCCAGGCTATTGGGCTGGGGCACCGAAGGTTTCGGGTGTGACGTTCCGGTTCATCTCCGAACCGTCGACCGCACTGTCCGCGTTGCAAGCCGGTGAGATCGACTGGACCGATTCGATTCCGGCCCAGCGGGTGGCACAGCTCAAGGACGACGACTCGCTCACGCTCGCGGTAACGCCGAGCAACGACTATTGGTACTTCGCGCTCAACGAGGCCCGTCCGCCGTGGAACGACGTACGGGTGCGGCAGGCGATCGCCTATGCCATCGACCGCGAGGCCATCGTGCAGGCAACCAGCTACGGCACCGCCGTCGGCAACCAGCTCGCGATACCGAAGGGCAACCCCTGGTACACGCCGTACGACGCGTACCGCCACGACGTCGACGGGGCGAAAAGCCTGTTGCGTGAGGCAGGGGCAGCCCCAACGAACCTCGACATGCTTGTCACCACCGAGTACCCGGAAACGGTGACCGCGGCCCAGATCATCGCGGATAACCTCGCGCCGCTTGGCATCAGGGTGAACATCCGCACTGTCGACTTCGCGACCTGGCTCGACGAGCAGAACAACGGCCACTTCGACATGTTGATGATGGGCTGGCTCGGCAACATCGACCCGGACGATTTCTACTACGCGCAGCACCACACCAACGGCACCAGCAACGCGCAGAAGTTCTCAAACGCCGAGGTCGACCGATTGCTGGATGCGGCCCGAGTAGAAACCGACCGGAACGCCCGCGCCGACGACTACGCGAAGGCGGCGACGACCATCGCCGACGAGGTGAGCTACATCTACCTGTACAACCCGTCGGTCATCCAGGCGTGGACGACCCGACTGGCGGGTTATCAAGCGCGCAGAGACGGGGCCATCCGGTTCCGCACCGCGACCCTGGCACCGGGCGAGGCGCCATCACGATGAGTGTCCTCACCCACCCGATCACACGATTCGTGGCGCGCCGGCTGCTCTATTCGGTCGCGGTTCTGCTCGGGGTCCTCGTAGTGGTGTTCGCGCTCGTGCACTTGGTGCCCGGCGACCCGGTGCGCATCGCGTTGGGAACCCGCTATACGCCGGGGGCATACGCCGCGCTGCGGTCCGCCAGCGGGCTCGACCAGCCGCTAATCCAGCAGTTCTTCGGCTACATCGGCTCGGCGCTGACCGGTGACCTCGGTGTCAGCTTCCGCAACGGCGATCCTGTCACCGTCACGCTGCTCGAGCGTCTTCCGGCGACCTTGTCACTTGGCTTGGTGGGCATCCTGATTGCGCTGCTGATCGCCCTGCCCGCCGGTATTTGGGCCGCGCTGCACGAGGGCCGCCTCTCCGACGCGATCGTCCGTATCACCAGTCAGTTCGGGGTGTCGGTTCCCGATTTCTGGATGGCGATCCTGTTGATCGCGTTGTTCGCGTCGACGCTCGGCTGGCTGCCGACGTCGGGCTACCGCCCCCTGTCCGAAGATCCCGGGGGCTGGCTGCGCCACATCGTGCTGCCCGGTCTGACGGTGGGTTTGGTGGCCGCGGCGATCATGACCCGATACGTGCGGGCCGCGGTGCTCGAGGTCGCCTCGATGGGCTACGTCCGGACCGCCAAATCCAAGGGCCTTCCTCCCCGCGTCGTCACCTTCCGCCATACCGTTCGCAACGCGCTGGTTCCCGTGCTCACGATCACAGGCATCCAGCTCGCGACGATCCTCGGCGGCGTGATCGTCGTCGAAGTCGTGTTCGCGTGGCCCGGAGTGGGCCGCCTGGTGTACAACGCCGTCGCCGCCCGCGACTATCCGGTCATCCAGGGCGCCGTGCTGCTCATCGCCGCCCTGTTCCTGCTCATCAACCTCATCGTGGACGTGCTGTACGCGGTGGCCGATCCAAGGATCCGGCTCGCATGAGCACGACCACCGACGAGTCGGCACGGGTTGCCTCGTGGCGATTGCTCCTGCGCAATCCGGTGACCGTGCTGAGCGCGGTGGTGCTCGCCGTCATCGTGCTCGTCGCGGTGACTGCGAATTGGATTGCGCCGTTTGAAGTCAACGACGTCGAGGTCCCGAACGCGCTGCAACCGCCAAGCGGCGCCCACTGGTTCGGTACCGACGAGTTGGGACGTGACGTGCTCTCGCGCGTGCTGGTGGCCATCGGAGCGTCCATGCGGGTCGCGGTCGTCAGTGTCGCCTTTGCCGTAGTGGTCGGCGTGACCATCGGTGTTCTCGCCGGCTATCGAGGCGGCTGGATCGACACGATCTTCATGCGCATCGTCGACGTCATGTTCGCGTTTCCCGTGCTGCTGCTCGCGCTGGCCGTCGTCGCCATACTGGGCCCGGGCGTGACCACAACGATTCTGGCGATCGGCATCGTCTACACACCGATCTTCGCGCGGGTGGCCCGGGCGAGCGCATTGAGCGTGCGCGTCGAACCGTTCGTTCAAGTATCCCGCGCGATGGGCACCGGACACCTCTATATCCTTGGCCGCCACATTCTTCCGAACATCGCGGGACCGCTGATCGTGCAGACATCGCTTTCGTTCGCATTCGCGATCCTCTCGGAGGCCGCGCTGTCTTTCCTCGGGCTGGGTATCCAACCGCCCGAACCGTCACTGGGCCGGATGATCTTCGACTCCCAGGGATTCGTGACTCTGGCATGGTGGATGGCGGTTTTCCCGGGCGCGGCGATCTTCGTCATCGTGCTTGCCTTCAATCTGGCGGGTGACGGTCTGCGCGACGTGCTGGATCCCAAGCAGCGCACCATGATCGAGGCTCGGGGGCAACGATGACCGATCCCGTACTGTCCGTGCGCGACCTCGGCGTGCGTGTCGGCCGACGAGAAATCCTGCGCGGCGTGTCGATTGACGTCCAGCGTGACCAGACGCTGGGAATCGTCGGCGAATCCGGGTCGGGCAAGTCCATGACCGTGCTTGCGGCGACGGGCCTGTTGGAGGCGCCGGGCGCCATGGTCACGGGCGCCAGCACGCTGACGGGCACCTCGGGCCCAACCGAACTCGTCGGCGCCTCCCCCAGACTCCTGCGCGGCGTGCACGGCGGCCGGATCGGCTTCGTGTTCCAAGACCCCGGAACTTCACTCAACCCGTTACTCACCCTCGAGCGGCAGATCACGGAATCGCTTGAGACACATCGAAACATGACGCGGAGGCAAGCAAGCGGCCGAGCGCTCGAACTACTCGAAGCGGTCGGTCTGCCGGATCCACAAACCCGCATGCACGCCTATCCGCACCAACTCTCGGGAGGGCAGCGTCAGCGCGTGATGATCGCGATCGGGTTGGCCTGCGACCCCGAACTGCTGATCGCCGACGAGCCGACCACCTCGCTGGACGTCACGACGCAGGCCCAGATCATCGATCTGGTCCGCAATCTGCAGCGCGACTTCGGTACCGCGGTGATCTGGATCAGCCACGATCTCGGTGTCATCGGACAGGTCGCCGACGACGTGACCGTGTTGCAGAACGGCGAAGCAGTCGAGCAGGCTCCGATCGTGGGTATCTTTGACGCGCCACAGAATCCGTACACGCGTGAGCTGCTTCAGGCACGCCCGTTACTCGGACGGTCCGCGCCCGCGCCGGCCGCGGATGACGCCGCGGTACTGCTGCACGTCGACGGACTCGACGTTCGGTTCGCAGTGAGCACACCCGTGGGCAGGTCGACCGTGCATGCGGTGAAAGACCTTTCGTTCGCGATTCGACAGGGCACGACGCTGGGCCTGGTGGGTGAAACGGGATCGGGCAAGTCGACGGTCGCGGCGGCGCTGACCGGGTTGGTCAAGCCCGACGCGGGTACCGCCGTGATGGACGGAAACGATGTGCTTGGCGCTCGCGGCGGCACCCAGAAAGCGCTTCGCCGCAGGATCGGCGTTGTCTCGCAGGACCCGTTCTCATCCCTGAACCCGCGAAACCGCGTTGGTACGGCAGTCGGCGAGCCCCTGTGGGTGCATCGCCTCGCGAAAGGCAAACGCGACCGTGAGGCCCGGGTGGCGGAGTTGCTCGAACTCGTCGGCCTGCCAACGTCGTTCGCGTCCAGATATCCACACGAACTCTCCGGTGGACAGCGACAGCGTGTGAGCATCGCCCGCGCGCTGGCCGCCCAGCCAGAACTGCTGATCCTCGACGAAGCGACTGCGTCGTTGGATGTTTCGGTGCAGACGCGTGTCCTCGACTTGCTTGCTGAACTGCAGCGCGAGTTCGGGCTCACGTATCTGTTCATCGGCCATGATTTAGCGGTTATCCAACAGATGAGCCACGAGGTGTTGGTGATGCGTGAAGGCGAGGCGGTGGAGTACCGGCCTGCCGCGGAACTCTTCGCCGCACCTGAGCAGGAATACACCCGCGCACTCTTGGCGGCTATCCCGCCCGCGCGACCGCGCGCCGCTGTCTGAGCCCTCGCAGGGCCCATGAGAGGGTCTTGCCATGACACAACTGGATGGCAGGGTCGCGCTGGTCACGGGTGCGTCGGCGGGACTGGGCGCCGCGACCGCGAAACTGTTCGCCGAACGCGGCGCCTCCGTGTTCGGGATAGCACGCGACGCCGACCGGATGGCCGAGGTGTTCGCCGAGGTGCCCGGCGGCAAGTACTCGTCGGTGGACATCGCCGATCCGGCGGCGTGCGCACAGGCCGTCGCGGACTGCGTCGGCGAGTTCGGCCGCCTCGACATCCTGGCCAACATCGCAGGCTTCCACCAGATGCGCCACACGCCGACGATGACCGACGAAGAGTGGCACAAGGACCTCGCCGTGAACCTCAACGGGCCGTTCTACCTATGCCGCGCCGCACTTCCGCACTTGTTGGCGTCAGGCGGCAACATCGTCAACGTCGCGTCGATCGCGGGTGTCGAGGGCGAGGTGTACTCGGCGGGGTATTGCGCGGCCAAGCACGGGCTGATCGGGCTGACCCGCGCGTTGGCCATCGAGTTCACCAAGGAGAAGCTGCGCGTCAACGCGGTGTGCCCTGGCGGCATGCCGACCGCACAGTCGACGGAGTTCCAGGCACCGGACAACGCCGACTGGGACCTGATCCTGCGCATCGCCTCGCCGCGCGGATTCATGGAGACGGTCGACGTGGCCAAGGCGATCGCGTTCCTAGCGAGCGACGACGCGGCGGCCATCCATGGCGCGGTCTACCGCGTCGACAACGGCAAGGGCGCCGACTGACGGTGATCGGTGTCGATTTCGGCCCGTCGGCGAGTACGGCGTCGGGTCGATGTCCGGGCGTCGTTCGTCGATCAGATCGGCGAGCATCCGCGCCGACCCGCACGCCATGGTCCAGCCGACGTGACCGTGGCCGGTGTTGTAGTAAAGGTTGTCGTGCCGGCCGAGGCCGATCAGCGGCGGTCCGTCCGGCGTCATGGGGCGCAGCCCCGTTCGGTAGCGCGCGGTGTCCCAGTCGACGGCGCCGGGGAACAATTCGTTGCCTGCGTCGATGATGTCGGCGTAGTCGGCGGGCGTGCTGCTGCGGTCGTATCCGACGAACTCGGCAGTCGCCGACATTCGCAGCTCGCCGCCGAATCGCGACCATGCGACCAGGGAGCGTTCGTCGATGCCGCCGATGCGCGGGGCGCGGTCGGGGTCCTTGATCGTCGCGGTAAGGGTGTAGCCCTTGGCGGGATACACCGGGATGTGATGGCCCATCGTGCGGGTTAACAGCGGGCTGGCCGACCCGGCGGCGAGGACGATGGCTTCGGCGTGAATTGGCCCGTCGGAGGACATGATTCGGGTGATCGACGAGCCGTCGGTGTCGAGCCGGGTGACAGACGTGCCGAGGTGGAACGTCGCCCCGAGGCGCTGGCACACCGTCGCGAGGCCGATCGCGAACTGTTGGGGGTCGCCCGTGCCGTCGGACGTGTCGTGGATCGCGCCTGCGAATCGTATGTGCCCATGGCCGAGCGCCGGTTCGAGCGCGGTGATTTGGCCGAAGTCGAGCACCTCCTGGTGTCGGCCGTGTTCGGCCAATAGCCGTGAATTGCGTTCGGCGGTACGGAGATCGGCTTCCTCGTGGAATAGATACAGCACGCCGGTGTGGGTCTGCCAGTACTGCAGGCCCTCACGGGCGGCCAGTTCGTCCATGAGCTGCTGGCTGTAGCGGGCGAGTCGCAGCTTCGCCAACGTGTTGGTGCGCGACCGCGACGGTGTGCACTCGCGAATGAACCGCACGCCCCAGCGCACCAAGTCTGCGTCGGCTCTTGGCCGGACCCGGATCGACGTCGACTCACCGAGCAACGACTTCACCAGCATCGCAGGCGCTTTCGGCGACGCCCATGCGTACGAGTGCCCGGGGGCGACGAGGCCGGCGGTGCTCGCACTGGTGTCAGACGCGATGTCGCTGCGCCGGTCGTAGACGTGGACCTCATGACCGCGTTCGGCAAGGGCGTGGGCGGCGGCCACGCCGACAACGCCGGCGCCAAGGACAGCGATCTTCACAGTGCGGCCTCGGCGCGGCGCTTGACCATGCCTGCGGGTTGCGAGACCGCGCTGGATTCGGTGAGCAGCTTGCCGTTGGTTTCCGGCGCCAGCAGCATCGTCACCAGCCAGCCGAGCCCCGCCACGCCTGCGCCAACCAGCATGGTGAGCTGCACCGAGTAGTCCAGCAGGTGCGGAGCGCCGTAGACACCGATCGCTGCGCCGACTCTGCTTGCGCCCGTCGCGAATCCGTTCGCGGTGGCACGAACGCCCGTGGGGAAAAGCTCGGACGGGTAGATCGCCTCAAGGCATTGGCCCGAGTACATGGCGACGCCGAAGACGCAGAACAGCACGAGCACGAGCCACATTGGTGGATTCGCCACGATCGCAAGCCCGAGCAGAGGCAGCGCGGAGATTGCGAAGCTCCACAGGAGCAGCTTGCGTCGACCCCTGTTGACGAATAGCGCGCCCGACAGCGAGCCGACGACGTAAAAGATCTGGATGACCACGGCGCCGAGATAGGCCGTATTGCCTTCGGCCAGCCCGAACTGCTCCAAAATCGCCGGTTCATAGGTCGCGATCGCATAGATCGGCACCAGCTGGCATGCCCAGAACAGTGCGACGAACAGCGTGCGCTTCCGATATTCAGGCCGGAAGATCGTCATGTAGCCCTTCGGGCTGTCCTCGGGCTCTTCGATATCGGCCAACGACGCGTCGGGTCCGAGCATCTGCTTCAGCACGGCTTCGGCTTCCTCGGCACGCCCCTTGCTCAGCAGCCAGCGCGGCGATTCCGGAGTGCCGAGGCGCATCGTGAGGATGAGCAGCGCAGGGATCGCGCTGCTGGCAAGCATCCAGCGCCACGCGTCGGGTCCGAGGCTCAGCATGAAGTAGCCGACCGCGTATGCAACGGCCGCGCCGACCGAGAACATGGTGACCAGGACGGCCAACAACGGCCCGCGGGACTTCTGCGGCGCGAACTCCGCGGCGATCGTGCCCGCGATGGCGAGGTCGGCGCCGACGGCAACGCCCATCAGTGTGCGCAGCACGATCAGCTGCCACGGCTCGTTGACGAAGAACTGCAGCGCCGAAAGGACCACGAAACACGCCAGGTCGGCGATGTAGACCTTCTGCCTGCCGAACTTGTCCGTCACGGCGCCGAAGATCAGACCACCGAAGAACATGCCTACCAAGGAAGCGGCGCCGATAAGACCCGCCTCGACCGCGGTCAATGAGAAGGCAGTCGTGAGGAGCGGAAGGGCGACGCCGATGATGCTGAGGATGTAGCCGTCGCAAAACTCGCCGCCACCCGCGTAGAGGGTGATCAGCCACTGGGTTCGCGACGCCCGTGTGCGTTCGAGTGAGGCTGTTGTTGTCGTCATGCGGCACGACGATAGTAATTGGTGTGCCGTACGTCACTAGATGTATCGTACTAATACACCATTACATTTACGTAAAAGTTTATATGAAAGGTCCTAGGGACGATGGATTCTGGGGTCCTCACACGCGAACTCGCGGCGGAGATCGCCGACGAGACAACCCGCATCCTCGGGCACAACGTGCTGATCACCGATGAGAATGCGCAGGTCATCGGCAGCGGCGACGTCTCCCGGGTGGGCACGATCCACGAAGCGTCGGTGGCCGTCGTCAAGAGCGGGGTGGCCGCGAGCCACAACGCCGAGGAGGCCGCCGCACTGGTCGGTGTGCGCCCTGGGATCACGATGCCGATCGTGCTCGACGGCGCTGTCATCGGAACGGTCGGCATCACTGGCTCACCAACTCAGGTAGTGCGGCTCGGCAGGCTGGTGCAGCGCCAAACCGAGATCCTGCTGCGCGAGTCGCTGTTTCAGAGAACGCGCTTGCTTCGCGAGAACCGGCTGACCCAGCTCGTCCGCGACATCGTCGAGTTCGATCCGCGCATTGTGGACGAACAGATCATTCGCGCGACCGGTACCGAACTCGGTTACGACCTCGGGCAGCAACGCGTTGCGCTCGTCTTCGAAGTGCAGTCAGGCCCGGAAAGCTACCCGTCGTCGGTGCGGGCGATCGGCGAGGTCTTCGACGCTCGCACCGATATCGTTGCCGAGTTGGCCGCAGGCAGATACGTTGTGCTGCACCATCCTTCCCCCGATGACGCTGAGCACCTGAGGTCGCTCGCCCGTAAGGCCGCCGCGCTCCTGCGTGAACGCCATGGCGTGGTCGTGCACGTCGGTATCGGCGAAAGCGGCCCGGGTGTAGCCGCTCTGGCAGCTTCCTGCACCGACGCGAAGGATGCGGTGCGGCTGACCGGAGACAGCGCCGGTGTCGAGATCCGGGAGATCTCGCACCTTCGGGTGCGCCAGCTGGTCGATTCGGCGAGCACGGTCGCGCGGACACGTTTCAGGCGGTCGCAATTGGACCGACTGTCGCGGGAGAACGACTTCCCAGTGCTGCGGCAGTCGATCGTGGCTTGGTGCGAATGTGGCTTCAACCTCGTGACGACGGCACAGCGGCTGGCCATCCACCGCAACACGGTCATCTACCGGCTCGACAAGATATCCCGTTTGACCGCACGCGAGATCCGCGAACCCGCGGTGGCGATCGCGTTGTATCTGGCGTGCCTCGTCGGCGACTGAGGTTTGCCGGATTCGGACGCACCGGGTTCCGTGACCCCGGTCACTCGCCGAGGGAATTGGCGCCGTTTCGCGGGTTAGAGGTAGTCGATTGCTGCCAACCACCGCTCAATTACTGCCACCGGAATTAACCCTCTGATCTCTGTGTTTACACAGACATAACCGAGAAGGACAGATCCTCACCGGCACGCAGATCGTCAGAACCGAGACTTAGCGCCACGGTTCGAACAAAGAAGAGAAGGACACAGCAATGAAGAAGTTCGGATTTGCCACCATCATCGCCAGCGGACTGACCGCCGCGGTGCTCGGCCTTGCCGGCCCGGCCCAAGCCGACATCGGCCACCACGACTGGGTCCATAACATCCAGCCCCAGGTGATCGTGCCGCAGGTCAACAGCAGCCCAAACCAGAGCCGCTGACACAAATCCATACGAAGAGGGGCACCCGAAGCGGGTGCCCCTCTTACGTTGTGCGCTCTCCTTAGTGCTGTGGCCGGCGACGTCCCAGCAACAGGGCGAGCGCAATGGCACCGAAGCCCAGTGCCACGGTCACCCCTGCGGCGACGTACAGGAAGATGTCCCGTCCGCTCATGCCGGACGATGTCTC
>JAVRPX010000649.1:0-3809 GCA_032161985.1 Mycobacterium sp. | reverse complement strand
CATCACCGACGATGAGCGCCGGATCATCGCCGAAATGATGGCCAAGGGCACCTACGCGAGCATCATGCTGGCCACCACCGACCTGGACGCCGTCTTCGAACGCGTGCAGGCCAGCGGCGCGGACGTCATGCAGGAGCCGACCGACCAGCCGTGGGGCTCCCGCGATTGTGCCTTCCGCGATCCAGCTGGCAACACGGTCCGAATCCAGGAGCTGCGCTGACCCGATGAGTATGCCCAAGAAGACGAATGCGAAGTCGCCGGCGCTGCACGCTGCCGACAGCCACGATCTGATCCGCGTGCACGGCGCGCGCGAGAACAACCTCAAGGATGTCAGCGTCGAGCTGCCGAAGCGCAGGCTGACGGTGTTCACCGGGGTCTCCGGCTCAGGCAAGAGCTCGCTGGTGTTCGATACGATCGCGGCGGAATCACAGCGGCTGATCAACGAGACCTACAGCGCGTTCGTACAGGGCTTCATGCCGACGCTGGCGCGGCCCGAGGTCGATGTGCTCGACGGGCTGACGACTGCGATCATCGTCGACCAGCAGCGGATGGGTGCCGACCCCCGCTCGACTGTCGGCACCGCCACCGATGCCAACGCAATGCTGCGGATCCTCTTCAGCCGGCTCGCGAAGCCGCACATCGGCTCGCCCCAGGCGTACTCCTTCAACGTCGCCTCGATCAGCGGAGCGGGCGCGGTCACGCTCGAGCGGGGCGGGCAGACAGTGAAGGAACGGCGCAGCTTCAGCATCACCGGCGGAATGTGCCCGAAATGCGAGGGTCGGGGGTCGGTTTCCGATTTCGACCTGACTGCGCTGTACGACGACAGCAAGTCGCTGAACGAGGGTGCGATTACGATCCCGGGTTACAGCATGGACGGCTGGTATGGCCGCATCTACAGGGGCTGCGGCTATTTCGATCCTGACAAGCCGATCCGCAAGTTCACCAAGAAGGAACTGAACGACCTTCTCCACAAGGAGCCGACCAAGATCAAGGTCGACGGGGTCAACCTGACATATGCGGGGCTGATCCCTCAGATCCAGAAGTCGTTCCTGTCCAAGGACGTTGACGCGATGCAACCGCACATCCGCGCCTTCGTGGAGCGGGCGGTGACGTTCGGCACGTGTCCCGAGTGCGACGGCACCCGGCTGTCCGAGCTGGCCCGGTCGTCGAAGATCAAGGGGAAGAACATCGCCGACGCGTGCGCGATGCAGATCAGCGATCTCGCCGAATGGGTGAAGGGTCTGGACGAACGGTCCGTCGAGCCTCTGCTGGCGGCGCTGCAGCACACCCTCGATTCGTTCGTCGAGATCGGGCTCGGCTACCTGTCGCTAGATCGCACGTCGGGCACGCTGTCGGGTGGCGAGGCGCAGCGCACCAAGATGATCCGCCACATCGGCTCCTCGCTCACCGACGTCACCTATGTATTCGACGAGCCCACCACGGGCCTGCACCCCCATGACATCCAGCGGATGAACGACCTGCTGCTGCGACTGCGGGACAAAGGCAACACGGTGCTGGTCGTGGAGCATGAGCCGGAGACGATCGCAATCGCCGACCATGTCGTCGACCTAGGCCCGGGCGCCGGTACTGCAGGTGGCGAGGTGGTCTTCGAGGGCACCATCGAGGGGCTGCGGGCCAGCGGCACCATCACTGGCCGCCATTTCGACGACCGCACCGCCCTCAAGGAGGCGCTGCGGAAGCCCACCGGCACGCTCGAGATCCGCGGCGCAACAGCGCACAACCTGCGCGACGTCGACGTCGACATCCCACTCGGGGTGCTTTCCGTGCTCACGGGCGTCGCCGGCTCCGGGAAGAGCTCGCTGATCCACGGATCGGTGGCTGGGCGGGACGGAGTGGTGGCGGTCGACCAGACTCCGATCCGTGGCTCGCGGCGGAGCAACCCAGCGACGTACACCGGACTGCTCGACCCCATTCGCAAGGCGTTCGCGAAGGCCAACGGGGTGAAGCCGGCACTGTTCAGCGCCAACTCCGAGGGCGCCTGTCCCAACTGCAACGGCAACGGCATCATCTACACCGAGCTGGGGATCATGGCCACCGTCGAGTCCATCTGCGAGGTGTGCGAGGGTAAGCGGTTTGAGGCGTCGGTACTCGAGTACAAGTTCGGCGGGCGGAACATCGCCGAGGTGCTCGCTATGTCGGTGACCGAGGCTGCGAAGTTCTTCGGTGACGGCGACGCGAAAGTTCCTGCAGCGCACGCGATCCTCGAACGGCTCGCCGATGTGGGGCTCGGCTACCTGAGCCTCGGCCAGCCACTCACCACACTGTCGGGTGGCGAGCGGCAGCGGCTCAAGCTGGCCAGCAGTATGGGCGGCGCCGGTGACGTTTACGTGCTCGACGAACCCACGTCGGGTCTGCACCTCGCCGACGTCGAGCAACTGCTCGGCATGCTCGACCGACTCGTCGACTCCGGCAAGTCGGTCATCGTGATCGAGCACCATCAGGCGGTGATGGCGCACGCCGACTGGATCATCGACCTCGGTCCCGGCGCCGGCCACGACGGCGGCAGAATCGTCTTCGAGGGCACACCCAAAGACCTCGTCGCCGACCGCTCCACCCTCACCGCCGAGCACCTCGCGGCATACGTCGGCGGGTCCGGCTGAGCGGACGACGATACGCTCGATGGCATGGCGAGTGTGTTGGCGGTCAACGTGGCTCACTCGAGGCCGAACCCGGACGAGCGACGGTCACGGTTGACCGGCATCGACAAGCGGCCCACGGACGGTCCAATTGAGGTGCGCGCTCCCGGGCCAATGCACGGCGGTGCCGGCAGTGGCCTCGTTGGGGACTTCATTGGCGACCCGCAGGTGCACGGCGGTGACGATCAGGCGGTGTACGCGTACGCGCGGGAGGATCTCGACGTCTGGCAGCGCGAGCTGGCGCGTGACCTCGGCAACGGATTGTTCGGTGAGAACATCACCACGAAAGATGTCGACGTCACCGGCGCTCTTATCGGCGAACGATGGCAGGTCGGCTCCGACGGCCTGGTGCTGGAAGTGTCATCGCCGCGCACCCCATGTCGGACGTTCGCGTCCTGGCTGGCGATCAACGGCTGGATGAAGACATTCACCAGGGCCGCAAAGCCCGGCGCGTACTTCAGGGTGATCGCACCGGGAACGATGCGCGGTGGTGACTCGATCGAGGTGGTCCACAAGCCCGATCACGACGTGACGATCGGTCTGGTGTTCAGGGCCATGACGCTGGAGGCGGAGCAGTTGCCTCGTCTTCTCAGGGCCGACGCGCTGCCCGATGAGATCAAAGAGCTCGCCCGCAGGCGCATCGACGTCTAGCCGGCGGTGCTGCGCTCGTCCACCACGTAGGCGCGCGTTGCGGCGCGATCGATGAAACTCTCTTCGTCTCGGACAATTTCATCGCCGCCGAGGCTGGCCATCCAGGCGGACAAGTCGTCCCGGTCAGCGAATACGAGTTCGGTCATACAGTCAAAGCCGATTTCATCGCCTTCGATATTGAAGGCGTCTCCACGCTGGATGTAGTTGCGCTTGTAGACCATTGGCACGAACGCTTTGCTCAGCACGAGTGGTACGTGGTTGCGCTCGTAGTAATCGGCGAACTCCTGCGGCGACAGGCCGGGCTTGCGTTTCAGGTATCCGAAAACCTTGATCATCGGGCACTCATCCCTTCAGTGACCTAGCGCAGGATGCCGTATTGAGGGTCGTAGCACACCAGTCCGCGCTCGGCGGCCAGTGCGACGGCGTAGTCAATGGCCTCCCGCAGGAGGTCGCGACTGCTGCTGTACGTCATCCCAAAGTAGATCAGGCGGCCGGCCGCGC
>JAVRPX010000648.1:0-7789 GCA_032161985.1 Mycobacterium sp. | reverse complement strand
GGAAACAGGCTGATGGCCGACCCGCCAAGCGGATTGGCACCAATCGTCCAGGCTGCTCACAGTCTGTGAGCGTATTAAAGCTTCACCTCTGCAACCTGGCACCTGGCAAGCCCGCAAGGTCGGGCGGAGGTAAACCAATACCGAGCAGAAATGAAGTGATCAGCCATGAAGGCGAATCAGCAGGTCCGGCGGGGACGAGTCAAGGTGATCGCGGCAGTAATTGGTGGCAGCGCAGTCGTTGCGATGGGTGCCCTGAGCGTGGCCCTTCACGAGGAACAGGCACCGGGAGCATCCGGTGGTGTCGCTACGGGCGCAACCTTCATCCAAGGGAGCATGACCATGGGACAAACCGCCACCACGACGACACCGCCTGCGGCGCCCGTGACGTCCATAGCCACCCCGCCGATGACTGCAACCACGCCCGCAGGATTCCGCTGACGCCAGCGGACATGGCGGTGTGAGTGCGGCGCCGCTGAAGAGTGGTGAAAGCCCGGCGGGCGGGCTCCTGACAGCGGCCGGTGTGACGGGAGCCTAAGCCCCCGGCCGCAAACCTAGATCGGCCCGTCATCCTGCCCTTGGCGGTGGCGGGCCGAGCCGCCTTGCATAGGCAATGACCCGATCACGGGGTGACCGCCTGTGGTGAGGACTACGCAGCTGGATCGAAGTGAGACCCACCAGTGTTCATTACCGGAGCGACGAGACACCTGGAGAGATTTGGATACAGGCCGCACACAGGCCAGCACTTGGGTATCCACACGCCGGACAGATCGTCACGCGCCTACCGTCTACGTCGACACTGGTCACCATTGCGGTTCCTTTCGCTGCTGCCGGAGTTTGTACCCGCTGCAAAGGCCGTTCACACCCAACTGACCGACCAGGACACTTCTTTGCCCGCGGGCCCCAATCTGCTCCCCTGCTGGCGGGCCGACTCGCGTCTCGCGCCAGGGCTTAACCGACGCCACTCGTGGGTACATAGCAACAACAACGGCACCACCGGGGCCGCCAACCTCTAGGAGCGTCCGATGATTGTTCTAGGTGTGATCCTTCTGCTGATCGGTTACTTCACCGGCATCTCGATCCTCTACACCATCGGCGGAATCCTCGTGGTGATCGGTGTCGTGCTGTGGATCCTCGGCGCAGTCGGGCGCCCGGTCGGCGGCCGAAAAGTCTGGTTTTAACGTCACGCACCTTGATATCAAGCCCAGCAGCATCCTCATCACTCCCCTCGGGAAGGTGAAGCTCACCGATTTCTTCCTCGGCTGGATCTTCGACTCGGCTGAGTTGCCGCGGCGCGACGTAATGGTCACCGCGCTCTACATCTCGCCCGAGCAGGCGCCAGCTTAGCTGCGGGCCATCTCCAGAATCTCCGCCGGCAAACGGGCTTGGGTAAGGCCCTCGAGGGCGGGGATGTGGATTATCCACCAGCGGCGCGGTGCTCGGGTTCATTCCTCATAGCGGCACGTCGGCTCGACGCCAGATGGCATGTAGGACTGGACTTGTGCGCGAGTCACATACGGCGCGGCAAGTTCGCACGCGTCACCCGAGTCCCACACGGAGCCCCAAAATCGGACCGTGCCATCACTGCCTGCGGACGCCAACTGGGCGCCGTCGGGACTGAACGCGATCTCGGAAACGTTGGCGGGGTACCGGGTGCCCGTTGGATCCGAGACGTCGTGGCCCGTGAGCGGCTCACCGATCTGCTGGCGGGTGGCGAGATCCCACAGCCGCACCGTCCCGTCGTCACCGCCGGAGGCCAGCCGGGTTCCGTCGGGGCTGAATGCCACTGAGTTCACCATGGGTCCGTGGCCGGTCAGCGGGTCTCCATCCAGCTGGCCGCTGGATGGGTCCCACAGCCGGATACTGCCGTCGGCGTCGGCGGAGGCGAGCAGTCGCCCGTCTGGGCTGAAGTCCACCGATGACACGTGATAGGTGACGCCGGTGAGGGGGGCACCAATTTGCCTGCGAGTCAGGGGGTCCCACAGTCTGATGGTGCCGTCGGAGCCTGCAGAGGCCAGCCGGGTGCCGTCGGGGCTGAACGCCACCGAAAAGACACCATTCGAATGGCCAACGAGCGCGTCTCCAATCTGTTGGCGGCCGAGTGGATCCCACAACCGGACGGTGTCGTCATTGCCTCCAAACGCCAGCAATCGTCCGTCGGGGCTGAACGCCAGCGAGGACACCGCACCCCCGTGGCTTACCAGCGGCTCACCGATCTGCGTTCGCGTGGCGACATCCCACAGCCGAACCGTCTGATCCCCGCTGGCCGTGGCCAACCAACGGCCATCGGGACTGAACGCCACCGAGGTCACGTAACTCGTGTGTCCTGTCAGCGTTTGGCCAATCTGTTCGCGCGTCGAGGCGTTCCAGAGTCGCACTGGTCCCTCGGTGCCGCCGGACGCCAACACGAGACCGTCCGGACTGAATGCGATCGAAGACACCCCGCCTAGGTGGTGATCGATCGGGTCACCGATGGGCTGGGTGCCTGCGGTATCCCACAGCCGAACCGTACGATCTGCGCCCGCAGACGCCAAGAAGCGATCGTCTCCACTGAACGCCACCGACGTCACCGAACTGGTGTGACCGATGAGTGGTTCGCCGATCTGCTTGCGTGTGGCGACATCCCACAACCGCACCGTACGATCGGCGCCGGCAGACGCCAAAGTCTGGCCGTCACGACTGAACGCCACCGACGACACCTCGCCGGAGTCGGTGTCGATTTGATCACCGATCAGCCGCTGAGTCGACGGATCCCAGAACCGCACCGTGCTGTCGGCGCCGGCAGACGCCAACATCCGGCCGTCAGGGCTGAAGACCACCGAGGTCACCCAGGCCTGATGACCGGTCAGGGGTTCGCCGACCGGTTTGCCGCTCAGCGGGTCCCACAGCCGCACCAGTCCATCACCTTCACCCGTGGCAACCAGCCGGCCATCGGGGCTAAAGGCCACCGAGGTGGAATCACCGTTCAGCGGGTCGCCGATCTGTTTGTGGGTGGCAAGATTCCACAGTCGCACCGTGCCTTCGCTGCCCGCGGAGGCCAGCCGGGTTCCATCGGGGCTGAACGCCACGGCACTGATAGAGATCATCTCGAAGGGAGGCTCGCTTGGTTTGACGGCGAAGGCGTCACCGATCGCATTGCCACTCAACGGATTCCACAGCCGCACCGTCCCACCTTCATCGACGGACGCCAGCAGATTGCCATCGGGGCTGAAGGCAAGAGCACCGACAGAGCGTTCATGACCCCTGAGCGGGTCGCCGATCGGCTTACCCGTCACCGCATCCCACAGCCTCACCGTCCGATCGGACGAGGCCGACGCCAGGCGGGTGCCATCGGGACTGAACGCCACCGAAGACACCGAACTGGTGTGGCCGGTGAGCGGCTCCTTAACCTGCTGCGCGGCGTGCTGGCTGAAGGCGATGCGAGCGTTCACCAAGGCAGCGGTGGACTGCCAACGCGGGGCGGGCGTGGCCCGGTTGCTCTCAGCGGCAAGTGCCAGAGAGAGCGCGGCGTTGCTGCTGACCACATCCCGTGATGCCGTAGCCAAGGCGAGGGCGACCGCGTCGTTGCGCTGACGTATCGCTTCCTGCCGTTGTGTGAACGCAATCCCCGCCGCGACGACTGCCATCACCGTCAACAGCGCGAGGGCTGCGACGGCGGCGCGGCGCAGCCGACGGAACCTGCGTTGCTCACGCAGATCGTCGCTGGACAGTTCGGACTTGGGTCTGCCGTGGATCGGCGCGGCAAGGTCGGTGAGCTTCTCGCGGAACAACGGTTCCGCAGCGTTCCACGGAGCATCACCGCTGACGTCGACATAGAACGGCTGGGCGGCGAATACGCCCGATTGGCGCAAGGCGGGAAGGATGACATCCGAGCGCTTGGGATCGAAACACCCCGCGGCATCGTCCCACTCGAGGTGCCCGTCGGCGACCACCAGCATCAAGCGCTCGGCTCCCCGGTGCTCGAGCCAGTGGATGACCTCGTTGTTGACCCAGACCGATTCGACGGAATGAGAAGACAACACCACGATCAGGTAGCGGGAGCGATCCATGGCCTCGGCGACCTTGCCCCAAAGATCGGGGCTGGCAGTCAGATCGGTGGCGTCCCGAAACACCGACAGCGCCCGCAACTGGCCCAGCCGTCGGCCGATGCGGTGCAGTCCCTTCTGAATGCCGGCCGCGACCGCTCGATCGTCGTGGTCGTACGAGATGAACGCGTCATAGCCGGACGACCCTTGAGGTCCAGCCTCCAAGTCAGGACCACCATTGACAGCGCGAGCGCTCATACCGCACTTTCTCCGCTCGTCCGAAACCAGACCCAGCACTCCAACGAGGATCGCGCTGACGGTAGCGAACGCATACTTGTCTGGATGCGGATTCCACCACAAGTACCTAAGAGCGCGCGTTTCGCTCTCGAGCCCACGGCGGCGGGGACCCCTCACGCGCTGCTTGGCCAGATTGTGCTGACGCCAACGGGTCTACGCCGCCCTGGTCTGACGGGACTCACTGTTCGGTGGCTTGGATGGTGCCGCTCGTGGGTATCCGGCAATTACAACGGCACCGGACCGGGGCCGCCAACCTCTAGGAGTGTCCGATGATTGTTCTAGGTGTGATCCTTCTGCTGATCGGTTACTTCACCGGCATCTCGATCCTCTACACCATCGGCGGAATCCTCGTGGTGATCGGAGTCGTCCTGTGGATACTCGGCGCAGTCGGGCGCCCGGTCGGCGGCCGAAAAGTCTGGTTTTGAGGTCGCGCTCGGTCCGGGCCTAGGACATCGGCCCATCGCCATCCCGAGGGTGCGGGCCGACGTCTGCGTCAGGTGCGCGAGCTAGGCGGCTTCTTCAGCCACCTTCTGAGGCGGAGCAACTGATCCGTCACTAAGCCGACCGCCAACAGCACCAGCAGCGTCACGACGATGGCGGTACCCATGCCTTCATCATCTGCTTCACCTCGGCCTGCCGGGAACCTAATGCGCATACAGCGCTAGGAGACGGTGTACGGGCTGCCCCGGTGACTTGTAGTCGAATTAGTGCCAGGCTGGAGCAGGGAAGAGAGCGGTTGTCCACTTCAATCGCTCCGGGAGGTGTTCCGTTCATGTCCGAGAGCTTTCGTCTGGACCAGCCACGAGCCAACGACCTGGTTGGCAACCCACTGCTGATCGCCGGGTCGGGCGGCGGTTTCGAAGCCACCATCGCGGTGCGGGTGCTCGACGGGAACGGCCAGGTTCTGGTCGAAACTTCCCTCACCAGTTCGAATCTGACCTCTGCGTGGCAGATCAGCGTCTCGTTGCCCGAGCCGCCGCCGACCAGCCGAGGGGTCGTGCAGGCTGGCCCGAGCACCGGCGCCGACGAGGCACCCCCGATGGTGTCTGTACCGGTGTTCTACGGCACGGCCATAGCGCCGGGGTTCCGCAGCTATTTCCTCTACACCGTCCAACCCGGGGACACGCTGTCCGGCATCGCAGCGTCGCAGGCGCCGCTCTACATCGGCACCGGCTTCGCGCCGATCTTCGAGGCCAACCGACACATCATCGGTGACGATCCCGACCTCATCCACCCCGGCACAGTGCTCCGCCTGCCCTCGGACTTCTAGCCCCAAGATCGGCACGACGCTTCCAGTCCTGACCGCTATTAGAGTCCGCCGCACCGCGAGGGGGCCAAGAACGGCGAGTGCCAGGGGCAATCCGCCGGCAGAGGCTGCGGCGGCGGAGGCGTATACGGCGGAAGAGGTGGAGGCGGAGGCCCAGCATCATGCGGCACGCCACGCCATGGGTACATCATGTTGGCGGCAATGTCGACGACACCCTCCGAGTTCCAGTACCAGTCGTGGCAGATGTTCCAGTCCCACGTAATGACTTGACTCCCCGGTATCAGGGGATCGCCTGGGCACCAGTGAGTGCAGCTGCCTATTGCAGCCGGGCAGTTCCCACCAGAATAGCTGGGGCCAAAGGCGGGGTCGGCTTGCGCGGTTCCGGTGGCCAGACCTAGACCGGCCAGGCTCAAACCGCCGGACACCACGACAGCAGTTGCGAACCGTGAAATCCGGTTCATGATTGATTCCTTTCGTCGGGCGCCACCCGCCGGCGTTGTTATTCCGTTGAATTACAGGTTGTTTGGGTCGCTACCGACCCCAACATCGTGGGAACCTCGCCCCTTGGATGTCGGTTCTCACGCCTTGGGGCAGAAGATTCCGAGAATCTGCTCGCACTGCTCGCGGGTGCTGATAAGCGCCGGCGGTGGCGGTGGCGGAGGCGGAGGGGGCGCGTCACCCTCGAAAATGTTCTGCGCGACATTGCCCTGCCCGAAATAGACGTACCAGTAGGTGTGGCAGACATTCGAGTCCCAAACCACTGGATTCGTACGAAGATTGCCCGTCTGCACCGGAGGATCCCCCGGGCACCAACGACATGGGCCGGATGGGCTGTCCTCCGGGCAGCCGGGCCAGGAACCTAGGGGCACAGGAGCACTGGGTAGGGCCTCGGCCGTACCTGCGCCCACCACTCCCGCGACGCCGCCCCACAGCAGCACGGTCGTTGATAGCCCCACGATTAGTCGTTTCATCACGGTCCCCTTCGTTGCCGTCGGCCCGTGGTGGCCGGCCACAGAAAGGTTGCGCCGGATGCCTTGGCGGATTCTTGGAAGACGCCGGATGAATAGAGCCTCACGCGTCACGGTGATCCCCTCGTCGGTGCGTGGTGGCACCCCGAACCTTCACCACCGATGTGAGCAAAGCGGTATACGGCTGATTTTGAACCTGTGAAAAGCCTGTGGCAACCGAAACGTTGCTGCGGAGTGCGGTAGCTTCACTGACATGCGGCTAGCCGGCGCCTTCTTCGCAAACCGTGCGGACGTTGTGGACGACATGCTCAACGTCGAGGGCGGCTTCTGGGCGACCACGGCGGTCCCGGCGCGCGCCGATGCGTTCCAATGCAGCTGTGTCGTGCTGTGCGATACCCGACGACGCGACGTGGGCACGGAGTACTCATTGCACATCGATGCCGCCGGTCCTACGGGCCAGCGCTGGGCGCCCGCCTGGTCGACGAAGTTCCAACTCCCCAGCGCGATGAAATTCATGGTTCTGACCGAGATAGTCCTGCCTGTCGAGCCCAACGGCGGGCGACACGTCTACAGCTTCCGGCTGGAAGGAAGCCACGAGCGGTTCGACATACCGTTGGATGTCGTCGTCCAGTGACGGGGCAGCACGCCAGCCGTTAGGCTTCGCGAAGGCCAACCGATCATGACGACCAAGGGTGGGACATGATTCGCGAAATTCTTGCCGCCGCTGCGATCGCGGGTGCCGCCGTCAGCACGGCGCCTGTCGCCGTCGCCGACGACGGCAACCTGTACTTCGACAGGCCGGGGCGCTACTCCACCGACGTGCCGGGCATGAACTACGACGCCCACCTCACCGCGCCATGCGACAACATGGAGCTCTTCACGTTCGGGCGGGGTCCCGGCGGTGAAGCCCTGCAATGTCGTTGGATCGCGAATCAGTGGCCCCCCATCGACACCGGCTTCTGGGTGGCCACCTACGAGTTGTTCGGGGTTCAAGAGATCGGCTCGCCATGCCCCAAGCCACAAGCGGCGGCCCAAGCTCCCGACGGGCGCCCACTGCTGTGCCTCGGGGACCAAGGCTGGCAGGCCGGGTTCTTTACCCGCGACGGCTTCTTCCCGAGGTAGCTGCCATTTCGCACCGCAAAGGCTGAATCCGTTCAGCTACTGGCACTCGCTTGGCAATACCTCGCTACGCGCGCAGCGTTCGGCTCGGCGGGGAACCGAACGCTTCCTTGTAG